>CAYTDY010000064.1:0-10286 GCA_964436665.1 uncultured Desulfobacteraceae bacterium | reverse complement strand
TTTTAGACTTTTCGACCATAAAAAAAAGGCGATATTACTGTCATCAGGAGATTATACTTAATCGACGCTTGTCAAAGGATATATATATAGATGTATTACCAATAACCTATGATGGCAAGGTCCACAGGATGGGAATAGGGGAGGGGGGGAGGATCGTAGAATACGCAGTTAAAATGAAAAGGCTCCCTGATGAAATGCTTATGAAATCGGTATTTGTTCGGGGAGAATTGAAGCGTGAACATTTACAAAAGATTGCTAAGTTACTTGCAGAATTCCATCTAAGTGGCCGTAATTCATCCGATATTGATAGATTTGGTGAGCCAGAGATGTTCAAGGTAAATACTGATGAAAATTTTTCACAGGTTGAGAAATATGTCGGGAGAACAGTTAGAAAAAAAGATTTTGACGCCCTCAAGAGGTGGACTGCAAATTTCTACAATTCAAACAGGGAACTTTTCTGGAGGAGGATAAAGGCCAAAAAGATAAGGGACTGCCATGGTGATCTTCACATGGAACATATCTGCCTTACGGAGGATCTCCCGATATTTGATTGTATTGAATTTAACGACAGATTTAGGTATACTGATACTGTTTCTGACATCGCCTTCTTATTGATGGATCTGGAATATCATGGAGGAAATGCATTTTCAAAAATACTCTGGGATTCTTATAAAGAGATGGCAGGTGAGGACGAGATGGATTCCTTACTTACCTTCTATAAGGTATATCGAGCCTTTGTTCGGGGGAAGGTGAGCAGTTTCCAGCTCGATGATGAAAATATAGGAATAGAAAAAAAAGAGGAGGCTGTACAAACATCAAGAAGATATTTCCAGCTTGCCAGGTCGTATATAGAGTAGGGAGTGAGGAGTAAGCAGCAGGAACTCTGATGAGGATGGGCTAATTATGAAAGAGGCTTTTGTAGATTTCATGAAAAGGCAATTGGCACCTGAAACAGTGCTTATAGCATGCGGACTCCCTGCCTCCTACAAAACAGAAACCACGGAGGTTATAGCTGAGCTAAAAGGCTATAAAATTTTAAGGACAGACCTGATTAGGCTTGAGGTATTAAAAAATGAGGATATTTTTGATGAGAAGGTTGCATCCAATATGAAAAAAAGGGAGCTTGTTTACGATGAGATGTTCTCCCTTGCTGATGAGCTTGCAGCCAAAGGTGAAGGAATTATTTTAGATGCAACCTTTATCACCCAGGCGCTAAGAAGGAGGGCTGCCGAGGTAGCTGCCCGACATAACAAGGTTTTTGTTATTCAACAAACACAATGCCCCCAAGCGGTTTCCTTTAGAAGGATATCACAGAGAACCAAAGAGAATTATGAATCAAATGCCCTGACCCAACAGGCCTATCTGAATAATAAGAGAAAATTCGAGCCGATTGATCTGGGGGATTTGAAGACTTTATATCCCTCTCTGAAGATTATACATCTCCTGATCGATACAACTTCGGATCTGGTTGATGAGTGGTTGGTAATTGGCAAGGTAACAAGATAAGTGAGCTAAAGTTACAAGTGCCTAAGGTGAGCTAAAGTTGTGGAGAGGATAGGGTTACAGATCTAAACTTTAGGCATTTTAGATCACTTTAGGCACTTTAGGCACTTATGATGACAAAGATACCTAAATCAGTAGGGATAATCTTCAAGCATAATTTTGAACCGGCAAAAAGGGAGTGCCAACGCCTAAGGGATTGGTTTACAGAAAGAGGAATAGCTGTATATGCAGAGGAAATGGCATCCAGGTCCTCCTCAAGCCAAAGCCTCGAGGAGAAAACAAGTATACCGGATAGTGTAGACTGGGTTATTGTGTTGGGTGGTGATGGGACATTGCTGGGAGCTGCCCGGAAAGTTGGGCGATACGGCCTACCTATTTTAGGTATTAATCTTGGGGGCTTAGGCTTTTTGACAGAGATCCCATCGAAAATGCTTTATAAGAACATAGAAAGACTTATCGCTGGAGAGATAGCTGTTGAGACCAGACTTATGTTGCAGGCCCGTGTCTTAAGAGATAACGAGGAGAAGTGCAGTTTTTCGGTCTTAAATGATGTGGTTATCAATAAAGGTGCATTGGCCAGAATTATTGATCTTAGGGTATCCATTGATGGACGTTTCTTGACTACCTTTAGGGCAGATGGGTTGATAATATGCTCTCCCACAGGCTCAACAGGTTATAACCTTTCTGCTGGAGGCCCGATACTGTATCCAGATTTAGAGGCACTGATAGTGACCCCAATATGCCCATTTACATTGACGCACAGGCCTATTATTTTGCCGGATACATCAGTGATAGAGATTAAGATGGGAGAAAACAGGGAGGAGGTAACCCTTACCTTTGATGGTCAAGTTGGCTTTGATCTTGCGGATAATGACACTGTTATTATCTCCAAGTCAGAGGAAAAACTGAAACTAATCAAGTCACCAGATCAGGATTATTTTGATATCTTAAGGACAAAACTTAAATGGGGTGAATCCTCTTACAACAATGGAAACCAGTAAGTACATTTTCTCTGTAGAAAGGAATGAAATATGCTATCTACAATGGATAATTGAGTCCTATGATGGGATGGCCTCTATGAGAACCATTAATCCGGTAAGTGGTGAGATTGAAATCTCTATATCTCCTGGGTGCGAAGAAGAGATCTTCTCACTTATCAAATATCTAAAAGAAGAGGGAGGTATTTATGTTAGGGAGAAAAAAGCCTATTGATGGGATTGTAAACACCTCTGTGATCCTAATGATCGCATTTTTTGCCATAGGGATGGGCACCTTCGGAGACAAAGAACCTACAAAGATCCCTGAACCTGACGATGATTTCTCGGCTACAGTAATTGATCAGGGTGATGTTTCCTCAGATATAACCCTTTTTAGCCTCGACGGACAAACATTTATCTCAGGTAGATACGGAGGTGCCACGGTTTCTATACCCTTTGACAACATACAAGAGATGAATTTCTATGCAAAGGGTAGTGATCTCTTTGCAACGGTTATCATGCGAAAGACACCTCAGGTTGAGCTAAAAATGGACAAAGACCGGATTTTTTATGGCCAGCTTCCCTATGGCCTTTTTTCCATAAAAATAGGAGATGTTAAGAAGATTATGATTACGGGTTTGACAAAGCAGGAGAGATAGGTTGACCCAGTTATTTCATATAAAAACCTTTGGCTGCCAGATGAACAAGCATGATTCTGACACCATCAGCAAGATCCTTCTTGACAAAGGCTATAGGCAAGCTGACAGCATTGACGATGCTCACATCATCTTGATTAATACCTGTGCAGTGAGAGAGAAGGCCGAAGAAAAGGCATTAACCCTTGTAGGCCGCCTGGCCTCTTCAAAGAGAAAGAGACCAGATATGATTGCTGGCGTCATTGGATGTGTAGCCCAAGAAAAGGGGCTGAATCTCTTTGAACGCTTCCCCTACCTTGATTTAGTCCTGGGCCCAAGAAGTATCTACCACATAGATGAATTCATTTCTCAAATCAAAAGAGCGCGGGGGAAGATTTCCTCCCTCGATCTGGCATGTGCACCAACCTATTTTCCCAATTATAACGGTTATTTAAAGGGAAGGGTTAAGAGTTTTTTGAAAATCATGGAAGGATGTGACAATTTCTGTTCTTATTGCATTGTTCCTTTTGTCAGGGGGAGAGAGACAAGCATACCAGGAAAAGCAATCATTGATGAAGCCAAATATTTGGTTAGTCAGGAGATAAAAGAGATTACCCTTATAGGACAGAATGTGAACTCCTACAATGTCAAGACCCAGGCCTCGCCGACATTTCCTGGTCTGCTCAAGGAGCTGGACAGCATAGCAGGCCTTGAAAGGCTTCGCTTTACGACTTCTCATCCCAAGGATCTATCCGGTGAGCTAATAGCTTCTTTTGGGGAATTAAATAACCTTTGTCCACATATTCACCTGCCAGTTCAATCAGGATCGGATAGAATCCTTAAGCTCATGAATAGGGGATACACGAGGGATACATATATCGGTTTGATAGAACGCCTGAGAAAAACGAGGCCTGATATAACAGTAACAAGCGATATGATTGTTGGTTTTCCTGGTGAAAAGGAAAAGGATTTTCAGGATAGCCTAAGACTAATGGAGGAGATAGAATTTGATAATCTTTTTTCCTTTATGTATTCTGAAAGGCCAGGGATTAAGGCATTACAGTTACCAGGAAAAATAGGGAGAAAAGAAAAACACAGACGCTTGTCTATATTGCAGGAGAGGCAAAGAGGGATAACCTTATCGAAAAACAAGCTACTTGAAGGAACAATCCAAGAGACTCTGGTAGAAGGCCCTGCCAAAAGAGGTGATGATCAGCTAACTGGGAGAACCTTAGGGAATAAGGTGGTTAATTTTGCTGCAAGAACCGATCTCAAGGGGCAATTGGTCAGCGTAAAGATTGTCAAAGGTCTTCAGAACTCATTACTTGGTGAGTTGGTTGAGAGATAGAATCCGAAATTCTGTCAGGTTATCTTAAGATGGAACAAGAATACGATTACAGCAAGGAAAATCTCTTGATCGTTGATGACGAGGTAGAGGTAGGGGACGTCGTGGCAGGTTTGCTGTCAAATCTCGGTTTCAATGCTGGCTCAGTAAGTAATGGAAAAAATGCATTACAGGAACTGAGAAATGGAAGATATACCTTTTTGATCACTGATATAGACATGCCCGAAATTAATGGCATTGAACTGATAAAGAGGGTTAAGCAAGAAAATCCTGATATAAACATAATTGCCATGACTGGGTATGAAAAAGACTATACCTATATGGATGTCGTTAATGCGGGAGCAAATGACTTTATTGTTAAGCCCTTTAAGGTTGATGAGGTGGAGGCCAAGATCAACAGGATCTTGATAGAGAGAAGTATTAGAGATGAATTGGCAAGGGCATCAATAACTGATAGTCTCACCGGGCTTTTTAACCGGCGACATTTTTATAATAGACTGCAAGAAGAGATCGATAGGGCAAAGCGACAGAATCATCCCTTATCTCTCATCCTTTTGGACCTGGATAAATTCAAAGATTATAATGATCAATATGGTCATCTTGCTGGTGATAAAATGCTCTTTAAATCTGGGAAGATAATTCTTTCAAACATCAGGGAGAATGTAGACACAGCCTTTAGATACGGAGGTGATGAGTTCGCGGTTATTCTTGTTGAGGCGGATGAGATTATTGCTCGAAGAATAAGAGAAAGGGTCGAATGGGGATTTGAACAAGGTGGTGGTGTGAGAGCAAGTGTAGGCTTGGCAATATATTCGAAGGAAATGGACGTAAATGATCTGATTGCACTGGCTGATAAGAAGCTTTATCAGGTAAAAAATAAGACAGGTTTAAAGAATCCTAAGGTATAAGCTTTGTCTGATAATATATATTATGTAAACTAACTAAAAAATAGCTTGACTTTATTTATTTTTTATATCACCATTCCCCAACTTTATTAAATTTTTAATACCCCCCACCGCTTGCGGCGGGGTTGCTGTTTAAAATAGGGCCCAGGGCTTTCCCTGGGGTTTAATACCTTTTATTGAATTAGCGGAGTTTTCCCTTCTATGGCCAGTGTTGTAAAAAAGAGGAGAAAAAAAATAAGAAAGCATAAGTATAGGAAGCTAAAGAAATCTATGCGGCATAAGAACAAATAAGGGAGACTTTTTTGAAGTCTCCCTTATTAGCAGGATTTATGTGTGTTTTAGCTAATACCATCCGCCGCCGCTTTTTTTGCCGAGCTTACCTGCCCTCACCATTGTTTTCATTAGATTCGGGGCAACCCATTTGTTTTCTTTGTTAAGCTCTTTATAGAAGTACTCACTTACAGAATACGCTATATCGATACCTGTCAAATCCATCAATTCAAATGGTCCCATGGGATAATTGAGACCATTCTTAACCGCCTTGTCCACATCCTCAATAGAGGCAATACCTTCTTCAACAATCTTGATAGCCTCAAGAAAATGAGGAATCAATATCCTGTTAACTATAAAACCAGGTGAATCCTTCTTAACTTCCACAGTCATCTTTCCCATTTTTTGTGCTAATTCAGTAGTAGTTTGTACAGTCTCGTCAGTCGTTGAATAGCCCCTGATTATTTCCACCAATCTCATCAGAGGCACAGGATTAAAGAAATGCATTCCGCAAACCTTATCAGGTCTCTTAGTGCTTGCTCCTATCTCTGTAATAGACATTGATGATGTATTAGTAGCCAGGATAACATCAGGCCTGCACAATTCATCTAACTCCTTAAAAACCCTTTTTTTTAGATCCATATCTTCAAGAACTGCCTCCACAACAAAGTCAACCTCATTCAGGTCGTCCATATCTGTGGTACCTCTGATACGACCAATAATAGTGTCTTTTTCCTTGCTCTCCATCTTGCCTTTTTCTACGCTTCTGGAAAGAAAGCTCTCTATCTTTTTCATGCCTGCTTCTACAAACTTCATTTCAATATCTCTCATGACAACATCACAGCCTATCTGGGCCGCTACCTGAGCAATACCGTTGCCCATTGTTCCTGCCCCAACGACGCCTATTTTTTTAATCTCCATAGCCCCTCCTTTTTTTAATAAAAATTTAAGTTATAGGTTGACAATCTGAAACAACCGAGTTGCTTCTACCATATTTGGAAATGGATAACAAGGATTTGATTCAATTGCAACTCTTTAGCCACGAAGACACCAAGGCACTAAGTAGGATTATTTTTTTGATACCCTTTCTGATGAACTGTTCTTTTCAATGCGTTCTTCCTTTTCAGGTAAGCGTGTAAGACTCATACGCGCCTGCTTCCGAGTTCTGGAATTCGGAAACTCGCCCGAGTCCCGCAGAGCGGGACGATGGAGGGGAGGTCTATTCTTTGTGTCTTCGTGTCTTGGTGGCTGGCTGTAGGGTCAATCGGCCACCAGCTCTCTGACCCGGTTGTCAAGGTAACTGCACAGGCCCGCAGAGTTTTCTGGAGACCACCCCAGAGATTGTCTCCAGACATCATCGCTTTCCATACAGAGATAAACGCCTAAATCATCATGCCATTTTGTTAATCTTTCCGACAATTTAGCATACATTTCTACCCTGATAGGCTTAAAATATCGAAATTTCCCGTCCAAGCCGGTGACAAATTCACCATCAAAGATATCTATACCCGGAAATCGTCTCTTGATATCCCATTTAAGGTTTGGCATATATCTGAAGGAGCCCATGCTTATCCAAATAATGGACTGTGGGGCAATGTATCTCTCTAAGAGCTGGACTGTCTCCTCGTATCCATCTTCCCATCCCGGATAATTTATCAGAGGATCAAAATGAAAGCCCAGCAAAAAGCCGGCTCTCTGACATGCTTGTGCAGCAAGAATTCTGCTCTTCAGACTCGCTGTCTTGTGCTCTTCATTGGCCACTATACGGGGAGTATTTAGTGACCATGCAACAACTATTCTTTTTCTATACCTGCTTCTAATAAGATTTCTAATAAAAGAGGTCTTTGTCTTGAGCTCCAGGACACAGTTCTTCCGGACGGAAAAGAAAGGGAGTAAGAAATCAGTCCATCCTGTAAGATAATCAAGGGACAGGCTATCTGTAAATTCTCCGGTCCCAATCCTGAATATCCTATCAGGGGAGCTATCAAAAATATCGCCTACAACATTAAGATTATCCTCTAAGTTACTGAAAATTCTCACTGATGGTTGATTGACATATGATTGAAGAAAGCAGTAGCTACAGTCCATTGGACAGTTAATGCCTACATTTAAGATCTTGTAACCACAGCAGATGTATCTCTTTGTACCTGGGCATGGCTTGAGAAATTCACCATTAAAGTGGATGATCCTGAGCGATTCCTTATCCATCCCTTCAATATCTTCCCTTGCGGCCAATTGATATGGTTCAACATCCTCTCTCGGTATATTCGGTAATTTTTCAAGTATCCTCTTGGCAAGGGAGTCATTTTCAGTTCCCCTCTCAAGTAAGATTCGCCTGATTTTGAATTGCTTCATCTGCACTTTATAAATGTTTTTCAGCCACGAATTATCGCTAATTATCACGAACAATTATTTGATTCTACGATTTCATTTGTGTCCATTTGTGTCCATTCGTGGCTGAATACAAATCTGAAATATTATATGCCTTTCCAAAACTCGGTGACCGCTTCTAACGCAGATAAATGGGATAGGACTGCCAACTTCTCTTTAAGCTCTCTGCCTTTTGTAAAAACTATTTCAAGCTTGTAGTCAATCCCCTCAAAAAAAGGTGGGGGAATAACTTCAACCCTTGAAGGAAGAGAAATATTAGAAAGACTTTTCTTAAATGATTTCTCAGCTCCCAAAAGGGATGGAAATCGCCTGGCTTTGAGGATTTTGACTATTGACTTCACCTTCTGGGGGTTGTTCATTCTTTCATTATTTAAAACCTGTAAAATCTCCCCTTCATCAATAATCTCTTTTATTGAGCGCCCTTCCCTGCTGGCAATTTCTGTAATCCATTGGGTAACTTCCCATTGTCGATTGAAGCTCCATTTTAAGGATGTAAACAGATCACTAATCCTAAGCCGATCATCTTTACCAAGACTCACCATCAAGCCAGCTACCCTCAGGGATAACCTTTCCATGGCGACAGAGATCCTTATTGTCTCTTCTAACTCCTTTAAGCTTAACAATAGCTCCAACGTTTGTCTGTTTGAAGAGATTCCAAGGATGGGCATGAAACTGGTTACTATTTCTTCCCTGTCAAGGAAACGAGTTAACCTTTTTAAAACCATCCCTTTTTCAACGCTATTCAGGTGACGATGAACCAGATTATCATATAAATTAAGCAGCAGTGCCTCAAAGGGAGGAAAATTATCCGGTAGTATCTGGCACACTATATTTGACCAGCCCATCTCCCTTACGGCCAGCAATCTTTGATATCCGGCAACCACTGTGAAGGTGCTATCTGAATTTCTAAGCAGATATGGGGGATTGAGAACACCAAATCTGTGTATCGAGCCCTTAAGCGGTTCCAGGTCAAAATTGAAGCTCATACAGAATGGGCCTGGGCTTAGGTCAATATCTGAAATCTCTACCTGTAGAGGAGTGCTCTGTAATGGTTTGTTTTTCATCATTATCACCTGTAAGAAAAGATGTAACAGTTCAGCCACCAAGGCACGAAGGCACAAAGAATTGAAAATTGACAATTGGGATTGGTGTCTTTGTGGCTGATCTAGTACGAAAAGATCTTTGCCTGCCTTTATTTAAGCACAGCTTTCAATGTGTAGACAATTCCTTTTTCATACTCCCAGCTAATTTTTACTCAGAAACAACAGGTTTCCGTCACGACTAACGAAATTCCAGTTTTTTTTCCTCTTGACAGATTGAATTCTGGGAAATAGTCTCGGCAGTGTTGCTATCGACACGAGGAGATAACATGAGACTGTTAGAATACGAATCAAAAGATATTCTGGCGAAAAAGGGTATCCCCACACCAGCTGGCATCGTAATTTCCAGCCCCGGGCCCGTTTCCCTTCCTCCACCGGTCGTTATCAAAGCCCAGATTCCCGTGGGAGGCCGTCAAAAGGCAGCAGGAGTTGTGGAAGCCCTGGATCAAAAGGAGGCCGAATCCAAGGTCGAGCAAATGCTTTTCAGCACCGTTCGAGACTATCGTGTTAACAAGATCTTGGTGGAGGAAAAGCTGGATATTGTCCAGGAATTCTACTTGGGGATAACATATGATACAGTGGCTAAGGAACCTGTTGCAATCTTTTCTGCTGAAGGTGGGATTGAAATTGAACAGTTAGCTGAAGAAAAGCCGGAAAAGGTGCACAAAAGGCATTTTTCAGTCAGAACCGGTCTTCCCGAGTATGGGGCCCGGGAGATAATTTCTCAAGCCAATATCACCGGGAGGACGTTGTTAGGACTGTCCAACATCTTTTCTCTATTGGCAACCATTTTTTTGGAGAATGATGCTACCATAGCTGAAATCAATCCCCTTGCTCAAACCAAAGATGGCAAGAGAGTGGCCTTAGACTGCCACCTGGAAATCGACGATGATGCCCTTTATAGAAATCCAAGTATTGCAGAAAAAGAGAAAGATCCCCATCGAATTGCGGGCGGTCGCACCACAAGCGATTTTGAAAAAAAGGCAACTGAGATCGACAATCTGGATCAGAGAGGGGTTGCTGGAAGACTCATCGAGTTTGAGGGGAGCTTAGGATTAATTATTGGTGGTGGAGGGGCATCGTTGACCGCATTTGATGCTGTTCAAAGACATGGAGGGCATCCTGCAAACTATTGCGAGATTGGGGGCAACCCCTCTGTG
>CAYTDY010000063.1:0-10349 GCA_964436665.1 uncultured Desulfobacteraceae bacterium | reverse complement strand
AACCCTTTGATATCTTAATATATAACGTTGGTTCCAAAACGATTTAAACATTGGGAAGGGGGACATCGTGCAGAAATTGCAATACGAAAGATCAAAGCGCAGAAGCCAGAGATCAGAGTTTTTTGTAAATGTCCCTCCTGTGACCTACCCGATTTGACAATATAGGGTGGTACCACTGTCTTCACCCTCGTACCACATCTTATAAGTTCCACCGTCTTTGATGACTACTGGGCTGCTTAATTCACCTGCGTCCCAGTCAGAGCCCGTGCCCTTGGGAAGGACAGGGTTTTCGTCATACTTTGTCCAGTTCACCACGGCATTTGCCGTGAAGGGCTGGGATAGAAGGGCAAATGTAAAAATAATAAATAGAATGGAAAGTTTTTTTGATTTTCATGGTTGACCTCCTTTCTTGTTTGTTATTTTTTATTCGTTATTTGTTATTGGTTTAAGCTCTTCTGGCGCTTCTACCTCAAAAACTTTCCAGAGTGGGATCTCTATGCAAGTAAGGGCCTTGAGCTTCAATACCTCCTGTGGCCCGAATATATCTCCCTTGCCATAAACACTATCTTCTAACAGATAACGCTCTATATATTGGTCGGTCGGGTCAATAATGATATATTCCTTGACGTTATATTTTTCGTACAGGGCCTTCTTTTCCCTTTTGTCCTTTAGGGCGGTGGCAGGGGAGATCACTTCAATGATTAAATCGGGTGCACCCTAGATGTTGGCATCTGTGATCTTTTTCTCATCGCATACAACAAAAAGATCTGGCTGGACCACATCATGGTTGGAAAGGACTACATCGGTAGGGGCAATGCCAACAAAGCATTCTGCTCTCTTCTCAGGATGCGTTGAGATTAAAATATACAGATTGCCAGCAATTTTTTGATGAGTGACAGTTGGCGCTGGGGTCATATTATAGGCTTCACCATTTATCAATTCCCATCGCTCATCATCCGGCCAGGTAACGTAATCTGTGTAAGTAAACTTCTTATTGGTTTTTTTGGCTAAAGGCATGATTCCTGCTTCCCCAAAATTTCGTGTTCATATCCGGGAGAGCTGGTGGTGTAGAATACAAGTGTGAGAGAGATTTCTAAGAATTATTTTACTGAAAAGTATGTCAAAATTGCTAATTAGGGATACACTTTATTTTCCTATTAAAAATTAAAAAAATCAAGCCAAATTTTGAAAAGGAGAATAATTTTATATTTATGGTTTGCAAATCCAGTAGTTCAAGACTGTCAAAAATGACCATAGGCTTTCTGATGAGAGCTATCTGAGCTTTATCAACACACTGTCATGATCCTTGAGTACCTTTTTCACCTCTTTTAGCTTTTTACGGGCAGGTGAAAAATTGGGATTGTAATAGAGTGATTTTTCAAAGGCATCACGTGCCTCGAAAAGGCTCCCCATCCTGAACTTCAAAAGCCCTTTCATGAAATAAACAGACCACCTGGTCAGATCCCCATTAAAGTCAATTACCACCCTTTCAAAAAAATCCCCTGCCTTGACATAATCCCGCAGAATGTTCATATACAGTTAACCGGCATAAGAACAGTATAGGGTGTTATCAGGGTCGTAGGATATGGCCTTAAGGATATGCTTTTCAGCCTGTTTTGCATCTCGACGAGCAAAGGCCTCTTTGTATTGAAAGGATTCTAATTCTCCCTTAAATGGCCTGTAACCCCCGAACCAGAAAATGCCAATTAATATTAGCAAAATCAAAGGAATAACAAGATAGGCAAATGCAAATCTGCGCCCTTCTGTTCTTGTAACAAGGCCATAGTTTCTGAGATAAATGCCTTCCATGATCCCCATCATCAGCACTGTCATGAAAAGGGTGCTATTGATCCTGAAAGGGAAAAAGGGAACCGCCGCCACCATGATCCCTATTACAGAGGCGAAGGCTGTTGCTGTAATGACCCTTTCCCACATCTGAACCTTCCCGTCCTGGATAACACGCCTGCCATGGCCCATCACTACAATTAAGAAGATAAGTAAAAAGGCAGAGGCA
This sequence comes from uncultured Desulfobacteraceae bacterium, assembly GCA_964436665.1. Taxonomy (GTDB): domain Bacteria; phylum Desulfobacterota; class DSM-4660; order Desulfatiglandales; family B25-G16; genus CAYTDY01. The sequence goes on along the minus strand of CAYTDY010000063.1, from coordinate 8,335 downwards.
ACAAGACCGCCATCGTTCAGGATCTCCAGATACTCATTATGCACCCTTCTTGGTTTGCAATCCACATAGTCTTTGAAAAATTCAGGGTCCTCTCTGTTGATTTCGGCCTGTGCATCATAGGCCCTATTCCTGTACGACCAGAGGCCGGTTCCAAACAGGGGGCTTTGCTTAAAAAGCCACCAGGATGCCCGGTAATGTTTCATTCTCATCTCAAGTGTCTTGGGGTTACTCAACTCCTTGATATCCATCATAGAATGGAATCTCTGGGGAGAAATAGAGCACAAAAGAGTAACCAAGAACAGGATAAGTATCCCATATCCCATTACACGCCTGGGGTATGATCTGATATAGCCCGGAACAGAAAAGTTGTAGATTCCCTTTATCAACACCATGAAAATCGGAAAGGATATACCTAATCCGAGCCATGAGGACCTTGCCCTTGTAAAAAGAAATACCCCGAATACAAAGATGAACAAACCTGCAGGGAGCAAGCGAAATTTACCTTTTAAAAGGAAGATCAGGCCAGTTAGGGCGAATAGAGGAAATAACAGATAGGCCCCGAGATAATTGGCATTTCCGATTGTTCCTGTCACCCCGACATCAGAACCAGCCCACTCAAAAAGAGGAAAATGCCCGGTGAATTCAAGATACGTGATGATTGAAACAAGGGTGCCGCTGAAGGCAACAGCCCCCAGAATCCAGAAAGCTTTTCTGCCATCAACATAGAGAGACAAAATAGAAGAATAACAGGCTGGTGATGTTCATAAGGGCGGCCACTCTGGTATAGTAGTAATTGTGGGTATAGAAAAAGGATATGAAGTTCAAAAGAATGAGTATCATGACCCACCTGGGCGTAGATGCCTCTGATTTCAATACCCTCTCACCCCGCACAAATTGGGTACTGTATATGGCTATGAGCAGGCAGACACCCATGAGGATGAGCAATGCCTTGGGAGAATAAAAGGTGTTCTCCAGCATGTTGGGAAAGACCAGAACAGGCACAAGCAGGGTTAAAATAAAAATGATAGCGAAGGATTTCATGTAATCAGGGATGTTCGTGCAGAAATTTAAACAGGGACACTCTTAAATTACTAAGTTTCTTAGAGACCTTTGCATAACTCATATTTTCTTAACGAGGATGGGCCTTTTTTAAGTTTCAGAAAAGCCCACCCTCTTTTTTAGGGTGTCAAAAATTGTCAGGTTTTGCAAAGGTCTCTCTTAAGTTAGTTTAAGAACTCAAATCCTTGGTAATTTTATTGAGGCCTCTGTTAATGGGGAACAGTAGTACGTTCTGACTTTACAAAGCTCTGCCCCCTCGATTACATTCAGTTGTAAGTTCTAGCAAATTCTGTAATCGATGTGGTAATTTGTAACATATCTCATTTTTTCTTTGCAACATAAGACATTTCCCAAAATCTGTTAATGGAATCAGGGCACAGAAATAGGTATGGATAGGATGAGCATAAAGGCAGAAAGAATCACATCCAGAGGCCGCTTCAGAAAGGGTTCCCTGACTATGGATGCTGCAATAGAATATGCCTTGACCGCTGACAATTATTCCTTTTTAACCGATTCCTATATCATTTCCTTGACAATCTGTACAGAATATGTTATTTTAATATCGATTTGTACAAATTAAAGAGGTGTGCCATGGGAGAGTTTGTATCAAAAATAAAACTTAGTGAGGCCAGATCTAAGCTGACCCAGCTGAACAAGCTGTTAAAGCCTGGTGAGGCCTTGCAAATTAACAAAAGAGGCAAGGCATATGCCCGTATTGAGTTAATAGGGGAAATGGATAGGTATGATAAAGTTTTAAACTCTATCGAGAACCTGCCGGAAACAAAAGAAAAATTACGGCCAGTAGCTCAGAACTATAAATCTATCTTGTATGGAAGCAATGAGACCTTTGAATAATGGCCGCTCTGTCATTGCGAATCCGCCTCAGGCGGATGAAGCAATCTCTAACTAATTGAAAATATGAAAGATTGCCACGTCGCCTGCCCGCCATCTGGCAGGCGGGCTTCGCTCCTCGCAATGACTTGTAATATAATTTTTCAAAGGTCTCGCAATAATGAAAACTCTAAAAGGCTTTGATGCAGTTTACTGTGATGCGAGTTTCTTTATCGCCCTATTTTCAAAAAAGGACACAAAACACAAACGCGCCTTAGAACTCTTTAAAGAAATCAAGGAAAACCGGATTATGATCCATACCTGTTGGTTTATTATCTCTGAGGCCATGACTGTTCTCCTCTATCAATATGGATACTCTGAAGCGCTGACCTTCAATCAATCGATTGATCTCTATAGAATTTTCCATTCGACGGAAAGTCAACATTATCAAGCCATCGCCTTATTCAATCTTTTTGGTAAAGACAGAAAGGTTTCTTTTGTGGATGCCCTCTCACGTGTCCTTATTTCAGGGGAGCTTAAGAACATTCCAGCCCTATCTTTTGATGAAGATTTTAAGACGTTAGGTTTAACGACTATCTCCTGAATAGCTATTTCTGAAACTTGTCTTTTTACTTATGGCTTCTTTAATTTCCCAAACTCAATATCGTGCTTCTTTAAAAGCTTTTCTTTTACCCCTAAAATGAGAATTGACATAAGAGCACAAGAGATTCGCCTTCATTTTGTCTAACAGAGGAAATGTTTATTTTTGCGTGTTTTTTCAAATAGTCTAAGAACTTACTTTTCTCATGCCGGTTATATTTATGGGCACTACTTACAGCACTGTAAATGTTACCTGAGTAAAAGCCGAGCTCAAAAAAGGTAATAATCCCTCCAAGGGCATCATGGTCATGATCAAATGCCTCATAAGCAGCATAGATCATTGCACCATTCAACAGAAATGATACAAAGGCATCCCTTTTTCTTTCGCAATATAGATGCCCTGCGCCAGCATTAAATGGAGTCAACACTTTATTTTATATTTTTATTTTTCCAACTTTCCGGCCCATTGAAAAGCTCATCCAAAAGTGCTTTGAGCAGTGATGGGAAATAATAAGGTGGATGTTAAAGCCCTATCGGGCATGTGTTTTATTTTAGGTAATAACCATAAATATTTTTATTCTTGGGATAGACTACTAAATCTCTGTAAATACTTGCATTCCTAACACCCTCAGAGATTAAAAAAGTGTCACCGGATACGAGGTCCGTTGCCCAAAGAGAGGGATCCTGAAACCTTTTGCCTACTGAATATTTTGTCCATAAAATAATTTCGCCATCGGTGTCAGTACCATTTAAATAGGAGTGATATGAAGGGTCTGTATCAATAGGAAATACTTTACCCGTTGAGAGATTTGCACCATAGATATCCCAGGAGGTATAATTTGGATCATTAGCAGGATCATACCAAACCTGATCCATCCAAACCACTAAGTCATTATTAATAAGAGGAAAATAGGGCCAGTCTGTATCCGAGGAAATTTTCCATTTACGTCCCGTTTTCAAGTTCTTTGCCCATATCCCATAATTACCCCAGACTACAATATCCCCATAAATATCAATACCACAAACATTAGGGTGCGGCTTGTTGCCGCTGTTATAAATTTCAAACATTTCCCCAGTTGACAGCTTTACTCCACTGACTATGTCAGGTGGAGCCCCTGTATTACCAATCCAAACGACAGTGTCTCCGCAGATTTTTGCGTATCGTGGGTTTGGTTCTGGAGGTTTTGCCACAAGCCTCTTTTTTTGGCCTGCTGAAATACTATAGCTATAAATCCCATAATTGCTGCTGCCTCTGTGAGCGTTTGCCCAAACTATTATGTCTTTAAAGACGGCTGGCCTACCATCAAAACCGCTATGGCTTATCTGATATTGGTTTCCGGTTCTCAAATCTTTGTAAAAAATACCACCACTTCCTTTTCCCATAGCTCTCCAAGCAACAATATCCCCATAAACACATGGGTTATAAAAGCCAAAAGGCAATGCCTCAGAGTCTGCAATAAGAAATTCAGTTTTAGGCTTAAAAATTTTCCTAACAGGTGAAATTGGAGCGCAAGCAGATAGACAAAAAATTGTTACAAAAACAAATAGTCTTTTCATTTCTTTACTCCTTTTTCAAATGTTTAACTGAAGGGTGAAAAAAACATAACTCTACCTTTAACCGGCTGGCATTGGGCGCCAGCGGAAAAGCTCAGCCCTTGTTCAGTCAGAGGTTATGTGTAGGTTAATCAAGTATTGTATATTTTACCTAAACTTTCCTGTGTCTTTGATTAGGAGACTAATACGCCCATCAATAAGCTTACGGAAAAAGGGAAACTTACGATATGAAAGATTCATCATTTTTAACGGCATGAGAAACGGGCTCCATATTCCTAAATACATCCATTCATATCGATTAATTCTATGAGGTTTGATTGACAATATCTCTTCATCGTCTGATATGGGCTGCAAATGTTTTACAATATGGTCAGTAACACTGGTTATAAGCAAAATATTAAAATGAGAGATAGAAAAAGTTCCTTTGTTGGCAAATCCTCCCATATAGAACTCAATCCTTGAAAGGCTTGAATCCTTGCTCCCAACTATATATTTCACTACTGGATCATTCGATTCATCGAAAAAAAAGATTTCTCCAATCCCATCTAGAAACTTGTCTGGAATCCTCTCTAAAATTTTATTTGTTATTTTCAGTGGGTCAGGTCGATAGGATCTTTTGCAATTATTTACTATTTTAATTTTCATATGGATGGCACATTATTAAATACTTAAACACATAACCCTTAACTAGCTGGCTTTGAAGCGCAGCAGAAAAGTTATATTTCATTTTAATTTCAACCTACGCCTAATAGTATTTTCAGCCACCCCTAAGAACCTTGAGATTTCAAGAATAGAAAAACCAGATTGCTGAAGGCTTAGCATTGCTTTTCTAAATTTGTCTACAGATAGCTTGGTTGCTTTTGCTTGTACAGAAAACGGAAGCTTTTCATATGTTTTATCAAGCGCTTTTCTGAATTCTTTATTTCTTCTTGAATATTGATAAACTACACTTTCACAAGGTATGTCAGCATCTTTACATACTTCAGCAAGGGTTTTATTCTCATCCAGCATTCTTTTTAAAACGTTTTGAAAATCCTCATGAAAATATTTTCTCCTTTCTTTTTTGCCGCCGGACACTAAATTCTCAGCCCTGATTTTTGTAAAAAAGGGTTGGTCCTGTCTTTTTCTTGTATGCTTTGGTCTTGCTCTCACAGCATCCATATCTGTGCTGTATCCATTGTCTCGCCTTTTGTTCATGATTTTGCTAAGTTTAATGCTGAATTCTTTGCCGCATAATCCATGCTTCCAGGGCAGGCCATACATTTCCTTGTATTCTTCAGAGGTAATGTCATGTATCCCTTTCAAATGGAAGGGAAGTCTTTGAAACCATTTGCCGCACAGCAGGCATTGGATTTTATCACCGGAAAAATATTTGTAAATTTCCTGTTTGGTCTCAAATTTTCCATCCCAGGGGAACCCTGGCATAATCTTTCTTCTAAGCATATTACGTTTTTCGATATAACTTAACCGCTTCATGATAGGGGTCTTCCCTCATTGCTTGTGTAGCCTTATGGCGCACGCACTTGTTATAATGGTTAACTGGATTCTACCTGAATCTTTTTCAGATTACAAACCCGTATACATAAAAATTTCGGCTTAAAATCCTTCCACATAGTAGCAGAAACATTAAATCGGGAGATTTTTCAGATTATATTAGTAATTGTGCACTTCTGATTCGTATCGGTATTGAGGATTTGTAACTGTATTCTCAGGTTGGATTAAAAAAATTTTGGGATAAATTTCAATATCACAGTATTTCTGATATTTCTTGAATTATGGATAGATAGCAGATACATGGAATTTCGTCTTCGAAAAGGCACCAAGTACAAATACCGGTTGGGACTTGTTACCACATCAATGGCAGCACAATATGTTGTTACTCATCCCCAGCCGTCACACAATATTAACTACCTCAGTTTTTTTGCTTTAAAAAGGGAGTTCTTATCCTTCTTTTATCCTTTCCTTTGCAGCGAAAATAGCACGGTTAGTCAGGCAAAAATGAATTTAACGCCTATTTTCCCCACTTTGGCTTATTTCCGCCAGGAAGGCCGGGTGAAATGCTATATCCATGGGTGGTTGCCCATTGCCGTCCAGCTTCCACTAAACGAGGATTACCGCAATTTAGAAAAATCACTGCTATTCGGGCGTCACCATATGTATTTAAAGCTTCAATGAGGACGGCCTCTGCACTCGATTCGCCTCTACGGATATAAAATGAGCACGCTCCAGCTACAACTGGTAGATTTTTTTTTGCCAAAGCGGCAATCAAGGGCTCGATACTACGGGGATCATTTATTTCGTCAAGAGCCCTTGCAGCCTCCTTTTGGACATCTGAATTATGATCCTTCAAAGCGATTATTAAGGGCTCAACTGCACGGGGATCTTTAATAAATCCAAGTGCATAGGCGGCTCCCGTTCGACCAAATAAGCTCTTGTCTTGCAAAACAGCAACAATAGAATCAAAACCGACTGGAGCCATTTCCTTAAAAGCATGCGCTGTCGCTATTCGTGTTGACTTACGTTTATCCTTCAAATGGGCAATCAAGGGCTCAACTGCTCGAGGGTCTTTCAGTTCCCCTAAAACGCTAATTACTCTTTCTTGTTCGTGCGGGCGTAAGGACGGATCATCCAAAAGAGCAATCAAGGGCTCAACTGCTCGAGGGTCTTCCAACATCCCCAAAGCGATGGCTGCCTTTTCTTGCACGCCACTTTTTTTATTCTTCAAAGCGGCTAACAAGGGCTCAAACGCACGAGGGTCTTTTATTTTCCCCAGAGAGATGGCTGCCGCCTCTCCGGGATATACTATTCCTCTTTGCTTAAAGGTGATTATCAGGGGCTCAACTGCACGAGGATCTTTTAGTTCCCCCAGGGCTCTAGCTGCCGCTCTTTGTACCTGCCATTTTTCATCCTTCAAAGCGGCAATCAAGGGCTCAACTGCTCGAGGGTCTTTCATAAACCCCAGAGCTCTTGCTGCACTCTCTCGTACCTTCCATTCAGCGGATTTAAGATCTTCAATTCGATCATTTAAACCCTTTTTTTGAGAATATCCAAGAATTGGGAAAGAGAAAAAAATAAGCAATAACATTACTGTTAGTTTGACAACACTATTCACTGTATCAATTTTTTGTTGCCTCATAATTTACCTCCCGCCCTTCAAAGTCCGATTTAAGTCTGACATTAGTAAGCAAAAATCTTCTTTTTATCACGATCTTAGTTAAATCACTTAATACACCAATTCAATACCTGTGGTTACTTGCCAATATCATAAATATTCAAATAGTTGTAATATTACAATCATATCTAAGGAAGGTTGGATTGGCAAAACCCAAAGGTGACGCAACTTGCTGGACTGAAGGCCTGGAAAGCGCCTCTTTTACCTCAACCGGAAAAATCCCAGATCCCCTGAGTTTCTGGCGGGCTGCCACTGCGCTGTCTGCATCAATGATGCCCTTCAGGGTCTTTCCAGAGTTATTAAGCCCTGTGTATTCATAAACTGGCATAAAGCACGTATTTAGTTTATTTCAATGCAGAAAATTTTCAAATGTAGATAATATTAATGAAAAGCAAATATAAAAGTAGAATCATAGCTTAATTGGTATTGAACAGAAACTGCCAAGGAAATTTAACCCTTGTTAACATGGCTGCATCAAAAACATGTTAGCAATACATATTTTTTATGTCAACCTATGGGATGAGGGACATCCTATATTCCCCCTGTCCCTCCAAAAAGACGGTGGGCAGGCAAGAAAAAATGGATAAGCTATAATTATTGTAATCCATCTATGGTGAATAACAAATAACTTTATAACCTTTGTTCTCTTACTGCCCAAAAGTGCTTGCCCCGTGAAATGATTCTGTTTTTTTATTTAACTGGGGCCCGCCATACTTCCGGCGGACAGGCCCTCCAAACTGATCCACCAAACTTACCGGTGGACTTCCATCGCAGCCCCGATTATCTTGAATGTTCTTTCATCACCCATTTGTTAAATCTGCGTTAATCTGCGTAATCTGTGGGTTTGAGCTGAAATCGGCTTGATTTTTCCAGCTAGGGTTCCTTATTTTTACGGATGTCCCCCTTTTAACAAAAAGCTTGACATGCTGTGCATTTCAATGTAATATAGTGTCCTACATATCTTTTCATTAGGAGGTAATAATGGCAAGTGTTCAAAAAAGTATGAGGATTCCTAAGGAAATGGTTAGAGAGATTCAGGTTATTGCCCAGCAATCGGGAAAAGGCTTCTCTACCATTACAAAGGAGCTGCTTGAAGAGGCAATTAAGATGCATCGCTGT
>CAYTDY010000062.1:0-10557 GCA_964436665.1 uncultured Desulfobacteraceae bacterium | reverse complement strand
GGATTTGCCTCAAGCAGAAAAGATATCCCATCCGATAATTGTGACATACGTCCCAGGAACAGACTTCCCTTGGCTACAAACATGGCCCTTTTCATACTGCCCCTTTTCATTGCCTCAAGAGCGTGTCCCAAAAAAGGTACTGCGGACGGCACGTGACCCTGAGTAGGAGAAAAACCGGGCATACCCCGCTCTTTGACAAATTTATCAATCTCCATCTTATCAATTTGTTTGTTCAAGACTGCCAGAGCAGCCATGATTCTGTAATTTGTATAAGGCGTGTCGCCACTACCCGCAGGCAGTGTGATCTCAGGGTTGTGCATTTCAGTGGCATATTTTTCTATGTCGGTCATCTTCATGCCAACTCTGTCCAGAGGCTTGAGAATGAGAGAGGTCATAATGGATTGCTGAGCTGATCCTGCCCCAACATCGTGTTTGCCCACAGCATCTAACCTTAACACAGGACTGAGGCCATCATCTTTAGTAATCAAAAAAGCAATTCCTGCTATTACATCCTCAAGGATGGGCATATTATGCTTTAGGTGGGCGGCAAACTTCATCCCAACCTTGGCCAAGCAGCCTCCCCCAGCGACAACCACATTCTCAAATATGCCAGCGGCTACCATCCCTGCGGCGTTGATAATGGCATGATTGGGGGCACAACAAAACGCCCGAACGTCGTTGCCTGTTGCATTCATGCAGCCACACATTTCTGCCATAGCCTTGGACATACTTCCGCCACCGCGATTATACCTATCCCCTATAGCTGTTTCCGTACAGTCCAGAACAAAATCAACATCTGAAGGGACTATCCCAGCCCTTTTAAAAAGATATTTCATGGCCAAAGATCCGGATGCCTTGGCTATCAGGTTTTCCAGGAGGACTAAAGGCTTCAAGGTATCGTCTTTGTCGTGGTCACGCCGCATAGAACCTATAAGCTTACCCTGAAAATACATAGGAGCAGCAGCACCCTGCTCAATGATTTCCTTTATTTTTTCAGGAGCCTTGCCCTCACCCAACTTTTTAACCTGGTGCTCCTCTATTAATGGATGAGCAGCAAACTTATCCCTAATTTTATCAACAAAATGTGGATCTAGCCAAAGCAGGTCAAAGTCATCCGCGATCTTCATCCATCCGTAGAACTCGTCTTCTGGCATGATTTCCCCAAATGGCCCATGCCGTTTACCATCCCGAATAGGTTGCTCATACCAGGGTTTCGGGATGTTGTTCAATTCATCCGGGTGTTTATTGCCAATGAATACCTGATGTGGAGCATAATTTATCACCTCATCGTAGCTCCAAAGATGACTATGTATCTCTTTTAACAAACCTTTATTTTCTAAAATATCCCGGAACGGTTTGGATCCATACTGCACGAAGTCAGGCACATTAACCATGACATAACTTGCTTCTTTGATGACGACAGACATTGTTTAACAACACCCCTTTGGTTTATTCCATCATTTTTTTCACAGACTCTTCTATGTCGTTAATAGTAAGCTCTCCTCCGGTAAGCCGATCTACCTCTTTTCCGTTCTTATACAGGAGATATGTTGGTAATCCTAAAACCTTTAAATTTAAGCAAAGCCGTTTATTTTTAGAGGCATCAAGTTTGGTTATTTTAACTTTTTCACCATACTTCTTTTCCAAACCTTCAACTTGAGGCATGAGTGCCAGGCATGGAGCACACCGAGGTCCCCAAAAATCAACCAGAACCGGTACTTCTGATTGAACTACTTCTTCTTCAAAGCTATCTGCGTTAACTTCAATTGCCATGATCGTCCTCCCTGAAACTATATAACTATCATTACCCAATTTTTTAACTCAAATTGCATAAATAGCACTGTCTAAAAAAATTTACTGGATAAACCAGCCTTTGCTAAGTATCACGCAAACTCTTTTCACGAATAGTTTTGAACTCTTTCCCTATTTTTTCTGTATCTATAGTCAATTCCCAGATTCCAGCATTTTCCTCGTAAACATCTTTTGGAACGGCCTTTTTAATCTCTGGCTCTAAAATATGATATACTGGGAGTCCCAACGAGACGCCTGCCAATGGACCGGTAAAGCTCGGATCACCAATAGTGACTGTTTCTGCTGAAATCAATGCCCCTTCTATATCACTTGCACCGAGCACGACAATGAGGTTATCAGGAGCATCTCCATCTCCTGCTTTTTCAGCGATTTCTTTAACTTGCTCCTGGTTTTTCGCGTCCATTGTTCCTGCAGCCGTTCAGACAAAACATTCTGTTACAGCGTATACAACGTCTACACCAGCTGCTTCAAGACATTTTGCAATAGATGGTCCCTGTACACCATCCCTTTCTCCAATGACAATAGCTGTCTTGCCTTTTAGCCAATTGTTCATAGCATAACCTCCTTTCATATTGATTTATATCCTGCGTTTTTTCATATCAATGAGGTCATCTGTATTTCTAACTGCTGCCAAAGATTTGCAAATAAAATAACAAGCGCTGGTCGTGCTATTGTATATATGATGTGCGACAGATGGTCTCAGTTTTGCCTTCTGATCTCTTTAATCTTTTTTGACAATCTTTCTAGTTCTTTTCTATTTTTGAGTTGCTGGTTGATCTGTATAGATCTCTTATAGTATGAGAGTGCTTCTTCCTTTTGACCGGTAATTTTAGACACATCGCCAAGTTTTTCGAGATCCCTGGCAATCAGATCTGGTTTTTCCATTTGCTTGTCGAGGGTTAGCGCCCTTTTGAAATAGGTATTGGCTTCCTTATAATTTCCAGTGGCCAGGTTCACTAATCCCAGATTAAAATAGCTGGCCGACTTCCCTTCTTTATTATCTAATGTTTCATGTAAAGAAAGGGATTCAAGTAAGATTTTCTCTGCTCCAATATAGTTGCCTTCTTTTATCTTCAGGTTTCCTGAATGGTTTAAGAGGGAAGCCTCTCTTCTTTTTAGCCGTGCTTTTTTACTCAATTCCAGGCCTTGAGAAATAGCTTCCCCGGCCTTAGAGAGTTCTCCTGTAAGAAGATAAAGACCTGCCAGCGATGACAAAGCATCAATTCTTAAAGGCTGATTATGTACTTCGAGTGAAATACTGAGAGCTCTTTTAAACATTGGCAAGGCCTTCTCCATCTTGGCTTGCATAAGATATAATGAGCCAAGATTCAAGTAAACTGAGGCCTGACCATGCATATTGTCTATAAGAATGTAGGATTCAAGGGCATGATAAAAATCTTTCTCGGCCCTTTCAAAGGATCTCTTGTTGAATTCCTTGATCCCTCGTTCTATTTTTTGATTTGCATCTTTTAAAATCCATCCACCAACTCTCTTTTTAGGGGCTGAGCAAGATGAAAAGATTAAAAAAATCATCAAAATAGGGACAATGAATCGCATGTTACTCACCTCTCCCTTCCACTGATATGGTTCTTTCCTTTGGGGCCGGAGGGAGGTATTTCTTTATTAAAAAATTCTTTTTGACCGCTTCGGTTATATCACTCAGTTCCTCGAGCTCTCTTTGAATTGAATTCATTATTTCTGGCACATCTTTCAGGCCTTTCTCTAATTCTGCCAGAGGTTTCTTAACCTCATTTATCCTCTTTTCTATCTCATCAACTATATCCGGTATTCTGGCGGTTGTTAGCTCAATATTGTCCAAAATAGAATCAAACTTATTTATCTCCTCTTCTATCTTAAAGTAGAGATCATCCTTTATCAGCAACCTTCCAGCCGATCCTTCTCCTTTCTTTATCTTTTCACTGATGGAAGCAAGATTATCAAGGGTTCTAAATAACTCTCCCTTCGGATCTTTGAGGCTGGCAGTTATGTGACGAATATTGTTAAGGGAAGCGAATAGGTGGCCATCTGGATCTTTTAGGCTGGTTGTTGTTTGGCGAAGATTGTCAAGGGAGGTGAATAGGTGACCATCTGGATCTTTCAGTCTGGCAGTAATTTCCTTAATGTTATTTAAGGTTCCAAAAAGACCTCCCTCAGGGTCTTTAAGTCTCTCTGTTATCTCTTTAATATTTTTCACTATACCGGTGAGGGTTTCAAGCTTCTCTTCCATCTTAAACTCTTCCATATAGTCAGCTAAGGCCTTCTTTTCTTTTGAAGGTATCTCTCCCTTTGGAGGTATAACTGGCTTTTGCACTGTTCCCGGGATAATGGCAATATATTCGCTTCCTATGATAGTCGGGCTCTCTACAGTGGCTACTGTATTCTCCCTTATCCTTGATGCATATTTAGCCAGTATCTTTAAATCCACCCTCACCCGGTTATCATCTGTCAGGGTTACCTTTACCACCTTACCTATATTTGTATGATAGAGGGTAACCTTGGAGCCAGGGCTCAAATTGTAACCTTCCTTAAAAAAGGTATGGTATTGTTCATGTTTTTTAAACCAGTTTTTACCTTGAGCAATGAAAACAATTGCTCCCGTAAGGATGAATAGGGTAATGACAAGAAAAATTCCAACAAACTGTTCCTTTGCCCCGAATTTAAGAAATATATTATCTTTTTCTTTTTTTATCCTTCGACGTGCCATAACTATTTACCCTGTTAGAATACCCTGTGCAGAAGCATGGGAATAGTATCCAATCCGTAAGAATCCCACCGTTTTTCACATCTCATACAATAGCTTTGTCAAACTCTGACAGGGTTTACTTCCACGATAGCAAAAAAGAATCCTTATCCACCGGTTGCGTAATCAAGCCATCTTTTAGCACAATAATTGCATCGGCCCACTTTTCTATCAGGAATCTGCTCCTGGTATAGATAATAAAACCGCAGTTTCTATCCTCTTTCATTTTATCTAATACATTAAATAGATAATATCTATCATTTTCATTATAGTTGTTCTCTGGTTGATCAAAGATAGCCAATACTGGTTCCTTGACCACCTCAATAACATAGAGGACCCTGCTCTTGGTTGCTGAATCAACCTCTGCTGGACGTAAATAGAGTACCTCCCTTAGGCTAAACATTTCGATAATAGGATCAAGATAGATGTGAATCTCCTCTAATGATTTGTTTTCATGGTAAGCACTGGCTAATGCAATATTCTCAAGAATACTCAAGTTCTGTATAAGGGTGGATTTTTTATCAACAAATGCTATCTTCCTTTTAAGATTCAGGAGACCTTCCTGATCGTCGAAATTAACCTCCTCCCCCTCTATAAAGAGTTCCCCTTTTGTTGGTCTGACAAGGGTGCTACAGATTTGAAGGAAGATAGAGGCTGCCTTGTGTGATTCTGAAAAAATCACAACTCCTTGTTTAGGGGATAGGGTAAAATCTATATCTTCAAGAAGAACCTCTGTGCCTGTCTTGTAGCCTATTCCTCTACATTCCAATAGATATTTCATCACAGATAAAAAATCCCGGATATAATGAGATTAACGACAAGCAACGCAAGAAAACAATCCATAGCCGCTTTAGAGATAGCTCTCGGTAGCCTTGTAATTTCACCCCCTACCTGAAAACCTCTGTATAGACATATAACAACAATTATGGCAGCAAAAAAGATAGCCTTAATAAAACCTATAATAATATCAGATCCCCCTATGCTTGTAGCCACCCCCATTATAAAGGTATAAAAGGGGATACCAGTAAGTAGCCAGGAGACTATAAAACCTCCGAGTAAAGCCACCACATCAAAATATATCAAAAGAGATACCATAGCTATGGTAGTTCCTATCAGCCGTGGAACAGCTACAAAATGGATAGGATCTATTCCCCTCATGGTTATAGCCCTAATGTCACCAAGCACGGTCATGTATCCTACCTCTGTGGCCATGGCTGTACCTGAATAAAGGATTACAATGACTGCGGCTATTATAGGGCCAAGCTCTCTAATAACAATCACTACCAGGAATTTACCTAATGCCTCTGAGATCCCAACTCTGGAAAGCTGAGCCAAAATCTGTATAATGACAAGGGCCCCGAAAATAACGCCGATTATACCTAACAACAAAAGAACCTCGACAGCAGTAAAATATATCTGCTGAACGATTATCTTTCCGATTATTTTATGGCCCTGACCAGCCCTGGTTAAAATGGTCTTCAAGATCCTATAGAAAAAGGCCGAAAGAACAAAAGGATAATCAAATTTTTTTATGACCCATGTAACAATCATTGAGAATTTTTAATACCTCTTTGGTGATCAATTGGGGCTTTAAACGTATACATAGCTCAAGATCTTAAAATTTATGTCACGTATTTATAACACACTCAAGTGCAAAATATGGGTAGATACTGGTTTCTGGATACTGGATAAAGCAAGGAATGCTTTTGTATTAACTATCCAGAATCGAGTATCGAGCATCTAGTGTCGTGTCCCTTATATACCTTTAATTATTCTGAATACGGTTGAGAGTCGAGAACCGAGGGCGTCATTGCGAGCGAAGCGAAGCAATCTCAAGAGATTCCTTCGTCGTCCCGAAAATTTTCGGGACTCCTCGGAATGACATTTTTATCACTGATTAATGCAACATATTTCTGGGACACAACACTAGCATCGTTTCGCCTAAATCAATGTGATATGATTCTCATCAGCTTGTCCGTTTGAGGCAGAGCTTCGCTAATGAATAAATTTTGGCAAACAATTGTATGTATTGTCTATCTTTTTTGTCAATTTAAGAATAAAAAGGGGCAAAATTTTAATTTTGAATCGATTTTTGTTATTTTTTTATGGCTAAATAACTTCAAACATAACTCCCATGATAACTTTATAATGTTAAATCAAAAGAAGACAAAAGATTGACTTGTATAGATGGTGCTCTGGTTCTTGTCTAATATGGAGGAGACAATTTCATAGCATGTTAAAAGATTTCAAACCCCTTAAAACCTATTTTATCGAAAACCGGATAGCCCTAATTTTGGGACTCTCCAGCCTTTTGTTTGTAGACTTTCTCCAACTTTTTATCCCCCGGATCATTAAAAACTCCATAGATGCCTTAACCACTGGCCAGGCAACCTCAATGCTGTTGCTCAAGTATGCCCTGATCATAGTGGGAATTGCCATTACCATGGCAATCTTAAGATACATCTGGCGGTATCTCGTATTTGGTCATTCCAGAAAAGTGGAAGAAGCCTTAAGAAATAGAATTTATAGGCATCTCCAGACCCTTTCCCTTTCCTTTTACTGGCGGACCAGGACAGGCGACTTAATGGCAAGAGCCGTAAACGATATCGATGCTGTAAGGATGGCCACAGGCATGGGATTAGTGGCCCTGACCGACGGGGTTGTGCTCGGTCTGGCAACCATTGGCTTTATGTTATATATAGACATAAGATTAACCCTAATCTCTCTCATACCCACACCCTTTATCTTCTATTTTACCCTAATTATTACCCGAAGGATTGGAAGAAAATTCAGGCGGATACAACAGACCTTTTCTGAAGTAACAGAGTCAGTTAGGGAGGCATTAGCCGGAATCAGGGTCATTAAGGCCTATAACCGTCAGTCATGGGATTATGATAGAGTTAAGGAGAAAGGGGAAACATATATCTCCGATAATCTGGATCTTGCCAGGACTCTGGCCATATTCTTCCCGATGATGACATTATTTACCAATCTCGGGCTTGCTATTGTTATCTGGATTGGAGGGCGGCTGACCATTTTGGGCAATATTACAACCGGTGATTTTGTAGCCTTTATCAGCTATCTTAACCTTCTAACCTGGCCCTTGATGGCACTTGGTTGGGTTACAAACTTGATCCAGAGAGCTTCTGCCTCAATGAGGAGGATAAACGGGATATTACATGAGGTTCCCGAAATTACCGATCAAACAACTGAGCTATTTAGAGTGGTTATCAGAGGAAAGATTTACCTAAAAAATTTATCTTTTTATTATCCAAAGGAAAAAGATCCCACCCTGAAACATATAGATCTCACAATAGAGGCTGGACAGACTGTGGCAATTGTAGGCAGAGTTGGATCAGGCAAAAGCACACTCCTTCAGACAATACCACGCTTGATGGAAACAGAAAAAGGGATGGTACATATTGATGGAATTCCTATCCATGATATAGACCTAAAAAATTTAAGGGGATCTATTGGTTTTGTTACACAGGAGACCCATATCTTTTCTGATACCATACTGAACAACATAATCTTCGGTAGACAGGGGGTCGATAAGAACCTCATCAGAAATGCCCTTGAGATCTCCCAATTGATAGTCGATATCGATTTTTTTCCCAAAGGCATCCACACGCTGTTGGGAGAAAAGGGAATAACCCTATCAGGAGGACAGAGACAGAGGCTGACCATAGCAAGGGCCCTTATTTCCAACCCTCCAATCCTGATTCTGGATGACGCCCTTTCTCAAGTAGATACCATGACTGAAACTACTATATTAAAAAATATCCTGGAGATGAGACATGGAAAAACAAATATCATTGTTTCTCATAGACTCTCAACCATTAGGAGGGCAGATACCATTTATGTGCTTAAGGCTGGTAGATTGGTAGAGGGGGGTGACCACACCGCCCTTCTAACTGCGCAGAAGGAATATACCAGGCTTTATGAAAGACAGCAGTTGAGTGAGGAATTGGAGAGAGGCAGATAGCAATGCATTTTGATTATGGATATATGGAAGATAGCAAACTTGGCAAACCTTATAATATAAGCCTTTTAAAAAGGTTAATTCCATATGCAAGGCCTTATAAAAAACCTATTTTACTTGCCCTGGCCCTAACGCTTTTGATTACATTATTTGACCTTTCTATTCCCTACCTTCCCAAAATCGCTATAGATAGATACATTTTATCCTACTGGTACCCGGTTAACCAAAAGGCAATGTCCATAGGCTTAGCCAATGATTTTAATCAAAGATATGGCCACCTTACGGACACCACCAAAGTGGCCGGATTGGTGTTTATCTCAAGCCCTAAGCTCAAGCAGATTGACCCTGTAGACCTTAGACGTTACCAGGAGCAAGGGCTGATTTCCACCGATCGATTTTATAGGCTCCATGCTGAATCAATCAATCAAGATAGGTTATTTAGACCTGAAAAGGCAATAAAAGGACAAGGCCCTTATCTTTATATCCCTATTAAAGAATTGAAGGATGTCTCCCCTAATACAATAGTAACATTGAGGCATAAAGACCTTAACGGTGTATTGTTTATAGGGCTATTCTTGCTTTTTTTGATCGGGGGATCTCTCTTCTTGAATTACTGGGAATATTATTTCCTTGAGAAATCAGGCCAGCACATGATGCAAGATATCAGGATGGATTTTTTTAGCCGGATTCAGGGACAGGCCGTTCAGTTTTTTGACAGAAATCCAGTAGGAAGATTGGTTACCAGGGTAACAAATGACATAGAAAATTTGAATGAGATGTTCAAATCGGTTCTAATCACAGTCTTTAAGGATATATTTCTCTTGTCAGGTATTATAGTAGTCCTGATGCATCTGAACTGGCGCCTGGCACTTATCTCTTTTATGCTTATACCTTTTGTATTTGGATTGACATTATTTTTTAGCAGGCAGGCAAGGGAGGTATTCCGGGAGATTCGAGCCAACCTTGCCACAATTAATGCATTTCTCCAGGAGAGACTTTCTGGCATTCGGATTATTCAGCTTTTTGTCCAGGAAAACTCTCAGCTTGAACGATTCAGAGAGCTTAACCATAAAAATTACCTCACAGCCATGAGACAGATCAGGATCTTTGCTGTATTTATGCCTTCAATGGAGGTTTTTTCCTCCGTGGGTATAGGTCTCCTGCTTTGGTGGGGAGGGGGTAAAGTTATAGGAGAACAACTCACCCTTGGCTCTCTTGTAGCCTTTATCGGGTATATCCAGATGTTTTTCAAGCCAATAAGGGATATCTCAGAAAAATACAATATAATGCAATCTGCTATGGCCTCCATGGAGCGGATATTTGAGCTTATGGATCAAAAGGAAGTGATTCAGGAGCCAGAGATACCTAAAAGACCAATGAGAGCTGAAGGCCATCTTCAGTTTAAAAATGTCTCTTTCTCCTATGAGAAGGGTTTCCCGGTCCTCACTGACGTCTCCTTTGAGATCAAGCCAAGCCAGACGGTTGCCCTTGTTGGGGTTACCGGGTCGGGGAAAACAACTATAATTAATCTTCTGGAGAGATTTTATGAATTTGAAAGGGGAAATATCCTTTTAGATGGCCTTGATATCAGGGAGTGGCGGATAAGTGAGCTACGTTCACAGATAGGCCTTGTTATGCAGGATGTATTTATCTTTGCGGGCAGTATTGCAGAAAATATATCCTTGGGTGATAAAAAAATAACAAGAGAAACACTGGAAGAGGTTTCCAAACAGGTAAACGCCTATGAATTTATTAAACGCCTTTCAGGGGGCTTTGATCATGAAGTAATGGAGGAAGGTGCAACCCTATCTGCTGGAGAGCGTCAGCTTCTGGCCCTGGGCCGGGCATTGTCCTATAATCCAATACTACTAATTTTTGACGAGGCCACCTCCAGTGTGGATCCAGAGACAGAGCGCTTGATTCAAGACTCTATTTTTACCCTCTCAAGAAGGCAAACTACCCTCATTATTGCCCACAGACCATCAACCATTCAGCAGGCGGACAGAATTCTTGTTATGCATCA
>CAYTDY010000061.1:0-10601 GCA_964436665.1 uncultured Desulfobacteraceae bacterium | reverse complement strand
TACACTCAATAAATCGTCGTGAGTAGTTCCATACTTTTCCATATGCGCAGTTGCCATAGATGCGTAAAGACCGGGAAAGGTAAATCCGGCTGAACTTTCATAGGTTGTATCTGAACCACAGGCAAGGGCCATTGTTGTCCAGTTGGTCGGCAACACACTCATCTTTTCTGTGCCGCCAGCTAAAACCATATCGTATATGCCTGAGGCTATCCCTATTATCCCCTCTCTTACAGCAACCGAACTACTAGCACATGCATCTTCAATTTTAAGTGCTGGGCGAGGGGTCAAACCAGTTACATCGGCACATAAAGCCCCCATCACTGATTGTGACTCCCACATCTCAGCTCCACAATTTCCTACATATAAAGCCTCAATCTCCTTGGGATCGAACCCCCTATCAACGGAGTTACCCATATCAAGGAAGGCCTCTGTAAATAATTCACGGTTTGTCACATCGGGCCGGATTCCAAAGGGTGACATCCCTGCTCCAACAATAGCAACTCCTCTTCCAAATCTCCTTTTTCTTCGAGTCATTATTCTACCTCCAAAAAAATTAGCTATTATGAAAAAAATTGAAGTATTTCATACATACCATGTCCAGACTCGACACTCAACATCTCATTAATTGTCAACCTATTGTCAACATTTACTTAATTTTATTGTCAACCATCTTCTTGAACCGCGGAGAGGAAAGGAGTAAAGAAAAACACGTATACTGGTTGGTTAATATACAAAAAATATTCTATGTAGCAACGAATTCATTGTCTGTTATAGAACTACTGAGTATCGTAAGATACTTTTGAACACAACAATTAAGATAAAAGAGTGGAAAGGAGAAAAACTTGAAAAAGAACCTTTATCTTTTTTGCATGGCTATCTTGCCTTTAATGATATGTTCAGGAATGGTTTATTCTGTTTTAACCGTCTTCTTTTATGAACTGGGAGCATCAAAAACTCATATAGGATTTATCTTTATGGCCGGTGCTACTGCGGGGGCAATACTTGCACCTCTAATTGGAAAGATGTCAGATAAGTATGGGAGAATCCCTGTTCTTGTTATATCCATGGGCCTTTTTGCACTGGTATTCTTTCTATATGCAATAGTGAAGGATTATCTTCACCTTTACCCAACTCAGGTTTTGGAGGGGATCGCTTGGACCGGTCTTAATGCTACTGCCACTGCATATATCTCTGATATTGTTCCTTCTGAAAAAAGGGGTTGGGCCATGGGTATGTATAATAGGTCGTGGAATATAGGATGGATCATCGGCCCTGCTGTGGGTGGACTTCTTTCTGACAGTATCGGATTTCAGAAGACCTTTTTCCTGGGTAGCCTATTTGTGATTACTGGAATGATTATAACACTTGCCCTTATTAAAGATCCTAAAAAAACAAGTGGGAAAGCTTAAGGAAATAATCAGATACATGTTGATTTCTTATCTCCTCTTGGCTACATTACCACTAAAAAAAATTTTGTTGCCATTGATGCCAAAAACAAAGATGAAAAATATCAATAAAACAGTCTACATAGTGGATGGAAATTCATATATCCACAGGGCCTTTCATGCAATCAGAAACCTCTCCAATTCTAAAGGTCTACCCACTAATGCCATATTCGGTTTCACAAAGATGCTCATGAAACTTATTGACGATAAATCACCTGATTATGTAGTTGTAGCCTTTGATGTGAAGGGACCTACATTCAGGCATGAAATATTTAAAGATTACAAGGCTACCAGGCCCCCTATGCCAGAGGATATGGTAGTGCAGATTCCTTATATTAAAGAGATAGTTGCTGGATTAAACTTAAAGATTTTGGAAAAGGAAGGATATGAGGCAGATGATATTATTGGTACCATTGCACAATTAGCCAAAAGTCAGGGCATCAATGTGGTCATTGTTAGTGGTGACAAGGATTTCAGACAACTCTTAGTGGAAAATACGGTTATGTGGGACTCAATGAATGATAAGCTGACCGATTATGCCATTATAAAGCGTGATTATGGGATTGAGCCTGAACAGATAATCGAGGTAATGGCCCTTTCAGGAGACACAGCAGATAATATCCCAGGTGTGCCTGGTGTTGGAGAAAAGACCGCCCTTAATCTGATCCAACAGTTTAATTCAATAGAAAATCTTTTTAACAATACTGATAAAATAGCGAAGCCATCAATTAAGCAAAAGGTAGAACAATTTAAGGAACAGGCCTTTTTAAGCAAAGAACTGGTCACTATAAATAATGCTGTACCAATTGACGTAACCATTGAGGATCTAAGGCTCAGGTCACCAAAAAAAGAGAGGTTGGCCGAGATATTCCGGGAGCTGGAATTTAAATCACTTATAGACAAATTCTCCGAACATGCTGAACTTAGCAAGAAAGACTATAGATCAATCCAGAACTTAGAGGAACTGAGATCTCTCATGGATACTATGAAGGAGAAAGGGATATTCTGCCTTGACACAGAAACCACCAGTAAAAGCCATCTCTATGCAGAACTGGTAGGTATATCATTCTGTGTTGATCCAGGGATTGCATACTATTTACCCTTGGGGCATACATATATAGGTGTGGGGCCCCAGATAAATATTGATGAGGCCTTAGGCCTTCTAAAGGATATCTTTTACGATAACAGCATAAAAAAGATAGGGCAAAATATAAAATACGATGCGGAGGTATTGGCCAGATATGGTATCAATCTAAAGGGAATATGTTTTGATACCATGATCGCCTCATATGTTATTGATCCTACCCTTCGCCAACATAATCTGGATTATCTGGCACAACACTATTTAAGCTACAAAATGGTGAGCTATAAGGATATAACTGAGCATAATAAAGAAAAAAGTTTTGCCTTTGTTGATATCAATAAGGCTAAGGAATATTCTTGCGAGGATGCAGAGATAACCCTTCTATTAAAATCTATTCTGGAAGAAAAACTAAAACAGACTGATAATTATACCCTCTTTCAGGATCTGGAGATGAAGCTCATCCCTGTCATAATGGATATGGAAATGACCGGAATAAAAATAGATGTGGATTTCTTTAAAAATATGTCAAAAAAATTTGCTGATGAACTTTCCTCCATTGAACGCAAGATCTTTGATCTGGCTGGAGAAGAATTCAATATAAACTCCCCTCAACAACTCGGATATATCCTCTTTGAAAAATTGAATCTACCAGGCAAGAAAAAGACAAAGAAAAAGACTGGATACTCTACAGATGTTGAGGTGCTAACTGAGCTCGCAAGCCAGCATGAAATCTCTTCCCTTCTTTTGCGTTTTAGAACCATTAGTAAGCTTAAATCTACTTATCTGGATGCCCTGGTGAATATGGTAAACCCAGATACAGGAAGAATCCACACCTCCTATAATCAGACTGTTACTGCAACTGGAAGATTAAGCAGCAGCAATCCGAATCTCCAGAACATACCCATCAGAACTGAAGAAGGAAGGGAGATAAGAAAAGGCTTTATAGCAGATGATGGTCATCTTCTCCTTTCTGCTGATTACTCACAGATTGAGTTACGGGTATTTGCCCATTATTCAGATGACCCTGTTCTTCTTCGAGCCTTTAAAAGGGAAGAGGATATACATTCCAGGACAGCTTCAGAGGTATTTGATCTGGATCCGAAAATGGTCACAACAGAAATGCGCCGGATGGCAAAAATGATCAATTTCGGGATCATTTATGGAATGGGGCCAATGAAATTAGCCAAGGAGCTTGGAATAAGCAGGAAGGTGGCCCAAGCTTATCTTGACAGCTATTTTGAAAGATATAAGGGTGTTAAAAATTTTAAAGAAAAAATAATATCCCAGGCAAGGCAAAATGGATACGTGACCACCCTTTTTAAACGAAGGAGATATCTTCCAAATATAAGTAGTGATAATGAAAGGTTAAAAAGTGAGGCGGAAAGGGCTGCAATTAATACACCTATACAGGGAACGGCCGCTGACCTTATAAAAATGGCTATGATAAATATTGCTTCAAAATTAAAGAAAGAAAATTTAAGCACAAAGATGCTCCTTCAGGTCCATGATGAGTTAGTTTTTGAGGTTCCCCAGGAGGAGCTTAATAATGCCACTGAATTAATAAAAGATGAGATGGAGAGCGTTTATCCCTTGAATATCCCTCTCAAGGTAGATATAAACTGGGGTAAAAACTGGGACGAAGCTCATTGAGTTCGGAACTGGTTACTTGATACTTGATACTGGATATAGGAATCTGAGTATAGCCAGCATCATATATCTTGCATCAACAACGGACAGCAAACAACGGTGAACAGAAAACTTTAGGTACTTAAAAAAATGGAAAGTTATTATATTGGTATTGATGCTGGTTCTGTAAGTGTAAATGCTGTTGTAATAGATAATAAGGGAGAATTAATCTTTGAGTACCCTTATAAGAGACATTTTGGTGGAGTAGAGGCATCTGTCTTTGAGGCTGTCAATGAGCTCTACAACCGTTTTACTTTTGAAAAGATAAGCGCCCTGGCCTTTACCGGAAATCATGGAAGTATAATAAGTGATAGGATAGGTGGTTTTTATGAGTTTGAATCTATTGCTCAAATCCTTGGTTCCGTGTTCCTACAACCAGATGTCAGGACTATTATCAGCATGGGCGGACAGGATACTGCCTTATATATTCTCAAGTATAGTGGGGGCAATTGGGAACTTGATGACTTCAACACAAATGGCCCATGTGCCTCTGGTACAGGGTCCTTTATTGACCAACAGGCAGAAAGATTGGCATCATCTATATACGGGAAAGAAGATATATCGGAGGCCCATATCACTAAAATACTGGAAGATTTTATTATATTAGGTCTTGAAAGCAAAAACCCTTCCAGGGTGGCTTGTCGATGCACAGTGTTTACCAAGTCAGATATGATCCACCTCCAGAATAAGGGTGAAAAACTCCAGGATATAATTGCTGGCCTACACATAGGAAATGCATCAAACTACTTAAGCACCATTGTCTCTAACCGCGTGCTACCCAAACCCATAATATTTATTGGTGGTTTAGCTGCTAACAAGCTTCAGGTAAAGGCCTTCAGAGATCATTTTCCTGAACTTATTGTCCCCAAACACTTTACCTCAGTTGGTGCCTTAGGGGTTGCTCTTCAGGCCAAAGAATTAAATATAGTCAATAGGCCTGATTTAGATGAACTTAAATCTATGACTGAAAAGGGATCGTTTTCATTTTTAGCAGCACCAAGATTGGAGCTGATCAAGACAGATTTTCCAGCAGATAATCAGACAAAAAGACTGGCAAAGGCCAGGGGAAAAATTCCTGTATTTTTGGGGATTGATATAGGCTCTACTACTACCAAATATGCCCTTATTGATCAAGATAGGGAAATTATAGACAAGGAATATCGGCAGACAATGGGCAAACCTATTGAAGTAACCCAAAATCTTTTAAGTATATTAAAGAAAAGATTTGGAAATCGTTTAGATATCAAAGGTGTTGCAACTACAGGTTCAGGAAGAATGGTGGTTGGTGATTTCCTTAATGCAGACCTGATCATCGACGAGATAACTGCTCATGCACGGGGCGCTGTTGAAATTGAGCCTTCTATAGATACTATTTTTGAAATAGGGGGACAGGATAGTAAGTACATCTCTATTTCCAATACCCATCCGCTTGACTTTGACATGAACAAGGTATGTGCAGCCGGAACAGGGAGCTTTCTACATGAGCTTGCAAATAAAAATAACATAAACATTGTTGAAGAATTCCAGAATATAGCCCTATCCTCAAAAAACCCCATAAAATTGACCGAAAGATGCACTGTGTTTATGGAATCTGATCTTGTATCCTATTCGCAAAAGGGTGGGCAAAAGGATGATCTTATTGCTGGCCTTTGTTATGCCATTGTCTACAACTATCTGCATAGAGTAGTCGGAAACAAAAAGATAGGCAATAGTATTATGTTCTTGGGAGGCCCTTCTCTCAATAAGGCGATAGTAGCCGCATTTGAGGCAGTGCTGGGAAAAAGTATTTTAATACCCAAACACAGAGAGGTGCTTGGTGGCTTTGGCGCTGCTATCAGTGTACAGGAAAGTATGGAGAAACAAGACAAAAAGATATCTGCTTTCAGGGGTTTAGAGGAGTCAATTAATGACAAGCTGGATTACAAAGAAACAATATGCCATGCAGACCCACAATGCCACAATGAATGCAAATTGAAGGTATATAATTTCAGTGGCAGAAAAAGCATTTGGGGAGGAGAGTGTGGCAGATATGAAATAAGGGGCCAATATGGCGAAAAAAAAGAGGATTATTTTAAATTAAGAGATACTATCTGGGAAAGTCATCTCAAAGGTCTTTACTACGATCTGGGAGATTTGAAAAAGGATCAGAGGAAGGATAGCAGGGCCATCTTTGAAATTGATGGAAGGCCGACTGTTGGGATGCAGAGGGCATTATATAACCACCAGATAGCTCTTTTCTGGGCAAGCTTCTTTGATAAATTGGGATTTAGGCTTGTATTAACCCCAAAAACCAACGATCGGATCTCAAAATTAGGCATTGAATCAATGACGACAGAGACATGCTATCCAGTCAAGGTCTCACATGGTCATGTCAAAGATTTAATAGGCAAGACACAATACCTATTTCTCCCAAACATAATTGATCTTCCTTCAAAAGATGAAGAAAAAGACAGTTCATACTGCCCCCTGGTTTCGGGAAATGAATATATGTTAAGGACGGCATTGGGGCTGAAGGACAGTGAGATCTTAAATCCTACTGTCCACCTTAAATATGACCCAGATCTATTAAGTGCAGAATTGCATGAACAGATCGGCAAAACTCTAAAGGTAAGCCTGAGTGAAATCAAAAAGGCATTAGATATAGCATTTAGAAGGCAGCAAGGCTTTGAAGATGAAATGTATAACAAAGGCGCTGAAATTACCTCTTCGTTAAGAAACAGTCAACCTATGGTTGTTGTTACTGGTAGACCATATAACCTCTATGATGAAAGGCTGAATTTGAGAGTTGGACAGAATCTGTCCAAAATAGGCATAACAGCCCTACCCATGGACTTTTTCGATATTAGAGATATTGATCTATCTGATTTCCCGAACATGTATTGGTCTATGGGGGCCCGGGTATTAAAAATTGCCAAGCTGATAAAGAAGAACCCGAATTTTTTTGGTCTTCATCTGACCAACTTTAGTTGTGGCCCGGATTCTTTTAACGAGCACTTCTACAAATACATTATGGGAGACAAGCCCTACCTCATCCTGGAATTGGATGAACACACTGCCGTGGCAGGTCTTATGACAAGGCTTGAGGCATTCAAAAACGTGATACAATCTGTTCAAAAAATTGAAGCCATACAAACTCAAAGGACGAAAACTGCTATAGCATCTTAAAGGAATGGAAAAAATAAGTCATTTAGATTCATTTAGGGTCATATCAGAAGGAGTTGGAAGGTTTAATGTTCAGGGAAAAATTTTCCTGCTTCCTGAGATGAACAGGATTGGAAGTCATCTTCTGGCAGGGGTCTTCCAAAGCTTTGGAATAAATTCTAAAGTTATGGAAACATATGAGGGTCTTGATCTGGGAAAAGAATTCACCTCTGGTAAAGAGTGCTTTCCATGTATTGTAACACTTGGGGATATCCTTCTATTTATGAAAAAGGAAAGAGAGAGGCTTGGAAATAGATTTAATCCTGAAAACTATATGTATTTTATGCCAGAGGCTAATGGTCCTTGCAGGTTTGGTATGTATAACAAATATCACAGGATAGTCCTTGATTCTATCCATGGCTTAGACAAGGTAAAGATTGCCGCTCTAAGTTCAGAGGATTCCTATTCTCTCGATGGATTGATTCCAAAAGAACAGACGCAAGATTTTAGGAAAGTGGCCTATCTTTCAATGGTTATAGGTGATATACTTGATAGATTATTATGGATGATTAGACCATATGAGAAAAAGGAAGGAATTGCTGACAAATTTATTGATGAGGCAATGGGGCAAATGGCCGAATCTTTTTCTAAACATTCATCCAAAAAAAATCTCTCTAATATTATTAACGACTTATTAGAAATTGTTGAAGAAGGAAAAAAAATTATTGACCCTCATATTCCCAAAAAGCCTCTCATAAGTGTGGTGGGAGAAATCTATATTAGGTCACACCTTAAATCTAATCAGGATACTATTAGAACACTTGAAAAATATGGTGCAGAAGCAATTAACGCCTCCATTGCTGAATGGATAAACTATACAACCTATGATCAGGTCAGATTAGCCAAGATTGCCCTAAGATTAAACCTTAAAAGATTTCGGCTTAAAGAGGTAAAGGAATCTCTTTTGAAATATATTAAATACAATCTCACCCTTTTCTACCAGTATATGCAGCAGAGAAAGGTTTACAAGATGGTACGGAATTATATCGATATTCAGGAAGATCACAAGATAGGCCATCTGGAAAAGGTATTAAAAAAGAACAATACCTTTTCATTTGAGGTTGGCACTGAGGCCTGTCTTAGTATCTCATCATCCTTAGAACATGGCAGGATAGGATATAACGGAATCGTAAACATATTTCCCTTTACCTGCATGCCAAGCAATCTTACCTCTGCAATCACCAAGCCATTAATGGCCAAGTTAAATATCCCATACATTGATATCTCATATGATGGCTCCTTTCAGCCTGGGAGGGAGGCGGCAATAAGAACATTTATGTACCAAGCCTATCAACACTTTAAAATACACGGTAGACCTTAAATGTCATTTAAGATGCTCATAAATGCGGTGGAACCTGAAGAATATCGGGTTGCCATACTGAAGGATGGTGAATTGGATGAGTTTTACATTCAGACCTCGACAAAAGAAGAGACAAAGGGAAATATCTATAAAGGTGTCGTGTCCAGGGTTGAACGGAGTTTACAGGCCTGCTTCGTAGATTATGGGGTAGAAAAGAATGGTTTCTTGCAGATGGGAGAGATACATCCCGAATATTATGAATCTCAAGGGAAAATTCCTGACACAAAAGCACCTATTCCTATAGAAAATGCACTTAGAAAAGGAAAGGAACTCTTAGTTCAGGTAACCAAAGAGATGGTGGGAAGAAAAGGGGCCTATCTTACCACCCATATTTCACTAGCAGGCCGGTATCTTGTCTTAACCCCGGGTAAACCGAGCGGTGGAATCTCCCATAAAATAGAGGATGAAGAGGAACGTCAAAGGCTAAAATCCGTGATGAATCAGCTAAAACTGCCAGAAGAGATAGGTTATATCGTAAGAACTGTAGCTTTGGGACAGAAAAAGCGGGTAATAGCACGAGATCTGAATAATCTCTTAAGAATGTGGCAAAATATAAAAAAAAGGGCAGAAACACAACAATCCCAATCCATTATATTTAAAGAACAAGACCTTGGTCTTAGGACAATTAGGGATTATTTTAGCGCTGAGGTAGATGAGGTCCTGGTTGATGACAGAGAAACCTGGCTAAAAATAAAGGATTTTATAAAAATCATCTCTCCCAGACATCAAAGAAGGGTAAGGCTTTACAGGGAGAAGAAACCGATATTCTCCGAATACGGAATTGAAAAACAGATCGAACAGATATATAGCAATAGGGTACCTTTAAAAAGTGGGGGTTCAATTATTATTGACTCCACCGAGGCCCTGATTGCAATTGATGTAAATAGCGGAAGATCTACAAGGGCCAAAGGTTTAGAGAGTACAGCCTTTAAAACCAATCTGCAAGCAGCCAGAGAGATAGCCAAACAACTAAGGCTAAGGGATATAGGTGGTTTGGTAGTAATAGACTTCATTGACATGAAAGACCCCAAGCATGAACGGGAACTGGTAAAACAGGTTAAGGAGGAAATCAAAAGGGACAGGGCAAAGATAAATATCTCCTATATATCTAAATTTGGATTAATGGAACTTTCAAGACAGAGATTGAGCCCATCAATAGAATCAAAGAGCTACCAGATCTGTGAGGTCTGTCAGGGAAGAGGGATAGTTAGGTCTGTTGAGGCTACATCAGTTTCTTTCCTACGGCAGATATGGCTTGGCGCATCCAAAGAAAATATAGATAGGGTAACTGGAATATTGCCAAGTATGGTAGCCAACTATCTTTTAAATAAAAAAAGGGCAGAATTAGCTGAACTTGAAAAACGCTATGGGGTCAGCATAGAAATTCAGGGAAATCCTGACCTTCCTCCATGGGGAGGTGATCTAAATTTTATTGAGAGAAATGAGGTAAAAGAGGCCTAAGATTTAGCGAAGGTTTACATCGAACCGATGAGATAAGAAGATATCTAAAAATCCGAAATTCGAATACCGAAATCCTAAACAAATCCCAATGACCAATATCCAAATGCTCTAAACCAAGGAACATTCACTCTGAGCTGGTCGGCTTTGAGCTGTTTCGAATTCCTGAACCTATCAGGAATAGGTTTTGAACATTTGAATTTTGATATTGTTTCGAAATTAGGATTTCGGATTTCGGATTTAAAAATACGTATAGAATCGAGATTTGATTTCATCGTAAAAAATTGCCATAAATGTTAAGATCTTTAGTTATGAATACACCTAGTATGCGCCTGTAGCTCAGCTGGATAGAGCAGCGGACTTCTAA
>CAYTDY010000060.1:0-10623 GCA_964436665.1 uncultured Desulfobacteraceae bacterium | reverse complement strand
GGACTGTGTGGGGCATAATGACCTCATTCAGGTCTATAGGCATGAAAGGTTCTGCTAGTTTGGCGGTTGTGGCCCCAGGTATAGCTGAGGCCCTTATTGCTACGGCAGCAGGGCTGGCAGCAGCTATACCAGCAGTTGTAGCCTTCAATTATTTTAACCGCAGGACAAGAGCAGTTCAGATAGAGATGGGGAATTTCATCTCTGACTTTATAGGCTTACTGGAGAGAGGGTTAATCAGGAGAGCCTCTATCGAAAAGCCAAAAGGCGAACAATAATGGATGTGGGAGAAGACAGGCAAGATCTGATATCGGATATCAATGTAACACCCTTGGTTGATGTGATGTTGGTATTGCTTATCATATTTATGGCTACAGCTCCGATGATGATTCATGGGGTAAAGGTAAATCTTCCCACAACAGAAAGTAAAAGCATAAAGAGTAAAGAAGATCCTTTAATACTATCTATAACTAAAAAAAGGCTTATTTTTATTGAAAACTATAGAGTTGAATTTAATGCCCTCAATGAAAAACTAAAAAGAATATTTGCTAATAGGGCACAAAAAGAGATCTTCTTGCAGGCTGATAAAGATGTGCCTTATGGCTTTGTAATCAAGGTTATGTCTCAGGTTAAAGAGGCTGGAATTACCAAAGTGGGAATGATAACAGAGCCTTTGTATAAGTGACAGCAACTATTTATAATTCGGGGCCTAAGGAAGAGAGATGGGTCTGGATGATGGCCTTATCCTTCCTTTTTCATTTTGCCATTTTCTCTACAATCCTATTTATCCCACAAACCGCTATTCGCTTTCCATCTGTGGAGGGAAGAGTATATCAAGTTGAGTTAGTTGGTTCTCCACCAAGACTCAGAAGTGGGGCCAAAGCAGGAGGTAGAGCAAGTATAGCCAAAAGAAAGGAAACATCTCAAAAAATCCTAAAGGCTAAGACCCGTCGGATTACTCCCAGGAAGGGAAAGACTCTCCCTGTTTTAGCAAAGAGAGTTTCTCCTAAGCCTATAGCAACACCCAGAAAGAAAGCTCATTCTGCCTCAGAGCTTATTGATAAGGCCATATCTAAAATTCAGAGAAAGGTAGAAAAGGAAGAGATAACACAACCAGAAAGGATTTTGGATAAACCTGAGGGAGACATTAAAGATCTATCTGAGAGGGAAAGTGGTGGGATATTTGGGGTGTCTCCAGGCATAGGTAAAATCATTCAAATTTATCAGATGGAGATTGAAAATACTATCAAAAATAACTGGTCCTATCCGGTCACCCTTCTTAATTTAAAAAAAGATAAAATTCCTGAGGCAGTAATTATAGTGATTGTCAGAAGTGATGGAAAGATTTTAAAGGCCAGGTTTAAGAAGAGGTCAAATAATCGTCTATTTGATGATTCTGTGCTGAAGGCTATAGAGAAATCAGATCCTCTCCCCAAATTTCCACCTGGTTACAGGAAGACTCATGATGAAATTGAAATCAATTTTAGTCTTAAAGGCCTTGTTTAATATTAGATCCATCTTCCTTATAGGTATTTTGTCACTATGCATAGGCATTATTGTCCAAGCAAACAGAGCAGAGGGCAAGCTTTATATAGATATAACATCTCCTTCGATGAAGAGGATATCCATTGCTGTACCTGATTTTAAATACTTAGGTGAAAAAAATGAAAATCCAAATTTAAGCAGCAAGCTTTCTGGTATTATATCCAACGATTTTGATCTGAGTGGTTATTTTAAGTCACTGCATAAAGATTCCTTTATTGAAGGGCCGGAGTCTGGGATTAAACGTGATAGTATCCATTTTAAGGATTGGTCTGTCATCGGGGCCGAACTCCTCTTAAAGGGTGGTTATGAGTGTATTGGCCAAAGACTTAAGGTTGAGGTAAGGTTATTTGATGTATTTTCTGGCAGACAACTTTATGGGAAAAGGGCATTAGGCTTAGTTGAGCAGCCAAGATATCTGATGCATCGTCTCGGGAACGATATCATCTTTACACTTACTGGGCATCCTGGGCCATTTTTAACCAAGATGGCCTTTATTGGGACTTCCACCGGCCATAAAGAGGTTTATATATCTGACTATGATGGGCATAATCTGAAGCAAACAACCTCTTACAATACAATAACCCTTTCGCCAAAATGGTCTCCATTTGGAGACAGGATGATCTATACCTCTTTCCGTAATTCCAGGACGGTACTTTTCATGCATGATATGATCAAGGGATCGGTTAAAAAGATATCAGATAGAAAAGGGTTAAATATTGCTGCCACCTGGACACCAAATGGAAAGGAGCTTGCTCTGACGCTTACTATTGGTGGAAATCCAGACATCTATTTAATTGATATAACAGGCAAAATAGTGAAAAAATTGACCAAAAATTGGGGGATCGATGTTTCTCCATCATTTTCCCCTGACGGTAAAAAAATGGCATTTGTTTCTAATAGGTCAGGATCTCCACAGATATATATCCTCAATCTAATTGATAACCAGGTAGAAAGATTAACCTTTGAAGGAAACTATAATACCTCACCAGTCTGGTCGAAACTTGATAGGATAGCTTTTGCTGGTTCTTCAGATGGTCACTCCGATATCTATACTATTTCACCAGACGGAAAGGATCTACACAGAGTTACTCAAGATCAAGGCAATAATGAGGATCCTTGTTGGTCTCCAGATGGGCGGTATATTGCCTTTAGTTCAAGCAGAACAGGAAGCTACCATATTTTTATTGCTAACGCCAACGGGGAAAATCAAAGACAGGTAATATTTATTAAAGGAGATCAACTATCTCCTTCATGGACTCAAAATTATAGACGATGAACCATATATTTTCTAAGAAATATGTTATTTGAAATCTAAATACTTGAAATCATAATCGAGAAGTGATAAGGATAAACTATTTAAGGATAATGAGAACTTATGTATATAAACCAAAAACAAGGAGGTAAAGGGTTATGAAGAAGTATCTAATAATTGTAACACTTATGGTCTTTGCATGTTCATCCATTTTTTTGTTCTCCTCATGCGCTAAAAAGCAGATTGTAACAGAAGAGAAAGAAATCAAGGCAGCCCCCAAGGAAGCAGCGGCGGTTGAGAAGGAAAAGCCGACACTGAAGGAGGAGAAGGAAGAGGAATATAAAAGAGCAGAGGGAGTTAGGCTTGAGAGGCTCAAGGAATTGGAAATAGCCAAGAAGATTGAGGCTGAGGCAAAGGTCAAGGATGCAAAAATTAAGGAGGATAAGGCATGGCAGGAAAGAAGGGCTGCAAGCCTCGAGGCCGCGTCAATCTATTTTGATTTTGATAAGTCCTTCATCAGATTAGAATACAGGGCTGTCCTTAAGAAAAAGGCAGAATTCCTGAAAGATAATCCAGATATCCGTATTAGGATTGAGGGTAACTGTGATGAAAGGGGCACCGGCGAGTACAATCTCGCTTTAGGGGAAAGAAGAGCCAGTAGTGCAAAGGAATTTTTGGCATCTCTCGGAATCTCTCCTGACAGGATAGAGACAATAAGCTATGGGGAGGAGAGACCCCTTGCAATAGGTCATGGTGACGGAGCATGGAACCAGAACAGACGTGATGACTTTGTGATTATGAAGTAGTTTAAATTTAGGTATCTGTAATGTCAGCAGTTAGTTGTCAGTAGACAATTTTATTTGTATTTTTTCTTAGCACATAGAAGAAAAATAGAAATTATCATTTTTAAACTCAACATAGATTTATCTATTTCTTTCAACGAACGACTGACAAATTTCACATACAAGAGGCTCCTGATCCGATTTTAGACGTTATGGTTTGGGGGTTGGGTGAAGAATAAAGGGGTGACTAGTATATTCACCCTACTAAGTAACTTATTCAATTCTCAGCAATATGTAGTGGTTTTGCCAAAGAAAGATATGCTATATTTGAAGAAGAAATCCACAAATGACGTGGTAGGGTTCATAAAACTTATCATTTTTCTTCCGGCCGTTATTTTTTTTCTAATATCCTGTGCTGCCCAGAAAGATGTAATCTATCTTAATAAGCGACTTAATGCCCTTCATCAGCAGACAAAGAAAGATGGGGAAAGATTTGAGAAATCCATAAAGAAACTGGAAGAGGCGATTCAAGCAGGTGAGGCTAAACATCACGCAAACGAGGCCAGGCAAAGGGAAATAGAAAAGACTTTTAAAGAGGATCAGGAGTCTTTACGCTTAAATCTCGCCCAACTCGGGGCGGACCTTGTGGGAATAAGAGACAATATCCAAACCTTGACTGGCAGGATGGAAGAGAACAGTTATTTGTTGAAAAGGACTATAGAGGAAGATACAACTAAAGAGGATTCCATGGTCTCCCAGTTGAAAGAACTTTCGCTTATGGTTGAGGACCTACAGTCAAGGATAGAAAAGATAGGAAATCATTTTGGCTTCGAAACCTCAGTTAATAAGAAAGAGGCCGGCTTAGAAAAGGCCTTGCCTGCTCAGGAGATTAAACAGAAGGATATTTCAGTTTCTCAGAAAAAAAAACCAACAGAGTCAGAACTATATGATAAGACATTGGGATATTACAGGGATGGCCAACATGAGAAGGCTATAGCAGGCTTTAAAGACTTTCTTAATTTTTACCCCAAATCCGACCTTGCAGATAATGCAAATTTTTGGATCGGTGAGTGCAATAGGGCCTTAGAAAAGTACGAGGATGCAATTTTGGCCTATCAAAAGGTCATCAATGGCTATCCAAATGGAAACAAGGTTCCTTCAGCAATGCTACACCAGGCATTAACCTTTGAGAAAATAAATGATAAGACAACTGCAAATCTCGTATTTAAGAAATTGCTTAAGAATTTTCCAGAGTCTAAAGAGGCGGAGGTAGCCAGAAAAAGGCTTAAACAATAGAAGTAAGTTAGAAGTGAGCTAAAATGAGCTAAAGTGCCTAAAGCCTGCCCTCCCCGTCCCGAGACCATGACGGGGAGGGCAGGCTTTAGGCATTATAAATCAGATATGGTTTTCGTGATTCAAGGAAATCTTCCAACTCTTTAGAGCAATCCCCCAAGAGTTCGTCAATATCTTTCCCTTTTTCCAAAGAAGCCCTTATTGAAGAATTTCCAAGAATAAGGTCTATTGGAAGCCTTTTAAAGTCATATTCATAAGGAGGTTTTCGCCAGGCGAACTCATCCCTGTAAGTCTCTATAATTATTTTAAGCAAGGCAAGTGATGTCCGGTAAGGTCTATAGTTTTTGGGGTTTAATACGTGAATCATAAATCCACCACAAAGTTTTTCCTCCCATTTATTAAATGTTGGCCTGAAGTAATATTCCTGAAGACAACATCCTTCAATATCTTTAGATGTTAATCTTTTTTTGATTATCAAGGGATTTATAAAAGGTGCCCCAAATATCTCAAACGGGCGGCATGTCCCCCTTCCTTCCGAGATGTTTGTGCCTTCCCAGATAACCTGCCCTGGATAAACTAGAGCAGTTTCTAAAAAGGGCATATTAGGGGAAGGCATAATCCATCTTAATCCTGTATCCTTCCATAACATTTGCCGGCCCCAACCCTCAAGAGGAACTACGGTGGTATCACAGTCAATCTTAAAGACATCCTTAAAGAGGTATGCCAGTTCTCCAATAGTCATTCCATGGCGCATGGGAAGAGCGAATGGGCCGACAAGTGAGTAAAATTCGGGGTGTAAAAGATTTCCCTCTACTATTTCGCCACCTAAAGGGTTAGGCCTGTCTAAGACAAGAACCCTTTTTCCTGCCTTGGCAGCTTCTTTAAGACAGTAAAGCATGGTGGTGATAAAGGTATATACTCTTGTTCCCACATCTTGCAGATCTATGATAAGAAGGTCTATATTGCTGAGGATATCAGACAGTCTATCAGCTTTGTTTCCATAGAGGCTGAATGCGGGGATATTTAACTCTGGATCAAGATAGTCTTCTGTCTCAATCATATTGTCCTGATCTTCACCCCTGAATCCGTGTTGGGGCCCGAAAAGGATTTTGAGCTGTCCTGGAAGGAGAGCAGAAATCACATTTTTTGCGTTTTGCAGATTGTTATCTACAGAGGCCTGATTGGCTAATAGTGCCAAGGATAAACCCCTGAATTTTTTCCAAGATTTTTGCCCAAATTGATCCAAAGCTGTTGCAATCTTAGCCATTATTCCCCCTTTGATTAATCATTAATTAGAAATATGTGGAGTTTCCTCAATTTTTTGAGGAATCCATTGTTCTTGAGCGAAAATTTGCTGTGAGCAGTGGGGCACCCATCGAGGTGAGCAGGAAGGGGCAAGCATTCCCCAACTGCGAACCCGATAGGGTCACTGCGGAAGCCATGAAGCGAAGGAGCAATGGATTCCACTTACGAGGTGTAAATTTATATAGTAAATCAATATATTTATTAAGCCTGATAAAAATTTTTGAGGAAACTCCAGAGAAATATAGATTGTGCCACTAAGTAAACTTTAGTATCATTCCAAATTCCACCATTAGTATATAGCATATTTAAATAAACTTTTTTGAAGCAGGAAAGGTATGGCCCATTTTAGGAGAAGTAGGTGGTAAGTCAAGCGAAAGACATAGAAGGGCAGGATATTTCCTATAAAGAAATGGTTTCCTGGTTATATAGCCTACAGAAATTTGGGATTAAATTTGGCCTCTCAAAAACATCCAATCTTTTAAAGGACTTTGGGAACCCCCACCTTGGCCAGAGATACATCCATATTGCTGGCACCAATGGTAAGGGCTCTGTGGGAGCTATGCTGGAATCTATATTGATGAAATCAGGCCTGAAAGTCGGCTTTTACTCTTCACCCCATTTAGTCAGCTTTACTGAAAGGTTTCGGATTAGCAGAGAGTTTATAAAAAAGGACCAAGTGAGCTCACTAATAAAGGAGTTAAAAGAGGTTACAAGCAGGAAGGAGCTGCCAACTTTTTTTGAGCTGACCACTGCGATGGCACTTATCTATTTTTTCCGCCGTCATGTCGATGTCGGTATTGTTGAGGTGGGAATGGGTGGTCGTTTAGATGCAACCAATGTAATCTATCCAATGGTTTCCATTGTTACCAATATCGGATTAGAACATCAGGAATTCCTGGGTAATAATATCATTGATATTGCAAAAGAGAAAGGTGGCATTATAAAGGAAGGGGTTGATTTGGTAACAGGTGTCAACCAACCTTCAATAATTAGCCTATTTGAGTCTCTGTGCAAGAAAAAGAGGGCTCCTTTCTGGAGAGTAGGGCATAACGCCCGATATCGCAGGTTACCATCAGGCCTATTAGGGTATTATGGTCTAAGAGATAGATATAAGAATCTCGAACTTGGTCTTAAGGGGAGATTCCAGCATAGAAATGCTGCTTTAGCCTTATTAACTTTGGAGATATTAAAGAAAAAAGGTCTAAATATTTCAGATGATGCTATTAGATTAGGCCTTGCTGATCTTATCTGGCCTGGCAGGTTAGAGGAGGTTTTTACGAATCCAACAATTATCCTTGATGGTGCACATAATCCATCAGCCATGAGATCGCTTGCATACTCAATCAGGGATGATTTTGATTTCGAAAAACTAATTTTGATTTTGGGTATTATGGAAGACAAAGATATCCCAAATATCCTTAAAGAGATTTTACCTCTGGCCAACAGGGTAATCTATACCAGTCCAGCCTATTACAGAGCGGCCAAGCCACAATATTTAATGGATTTGGCCAAGGAATTTGGAAAGAAAGGGGAAGCCCACCTCCCTCTATCAGCAGCTATTGATAGGGCCAGAAATCTGGCCAATAAAGGCGATCTGATATTGATTACAGGTTCTCTCTTTACCGTTGGTGAGGCAAAATCATATCTTGATCCTATAAACTGCCCAAGTGAAGATATTTGAAGCTCTGCAAACGAGAAGCCGTTACTATTTAAATTGCCTATTTATTTTGATCATGTATCGCAAATCGCAAATCGCAAATCGCAAATCCTTCTTAAAAAAATCTATTTTTAATCACAGGGAACAAGGACTATTTGGTATCATATTTTGGATTTTTTTTATGACATCAATGGCCTTTATTGGTCTTCCTATAGCAGAAGGTCGGTCTGATACAGCAGGAGAATTAATGCCCTGGCATATTACAGCCGACAGGATAATCAATCTGGGAGATGAGAATCTTTATTTGGCACAAGGAGATGTAGTTATTTCCAAGGGAGATCAAATTCTCAGGGCAGACAGCATAACATACAATAGTGAGTCTGGATTAGTCAGGGCCGAGGGAAATGTAGAACTGTCAACAGCAGGTGATATTTTAAGGTGTGATAAGGGGTTATTTAACCTGAAGTACAAGACAGGACATATTTTAAATGGGACCCTTTTTCTAAAAACCAATCACTATTACCTTCAGGGTAAAGAGATAAGGAAGACAGGCCCTGCAGCCTATATTATCAAGGGTTGCAGGATTACATCGTGCGATGGGGAAAGCCCAGACTGGTCCATTACCGGATCAGAAGTAGAGGTGACTATTGAGGGTTACGGCACTGTCAAGCACGCAGCCTTTTATGTGAAGCATATCCCCATTCTGTATTTCCCATATATTATATTTCCAGCAAAAAAGAAAAGGCAGACCGGATTTCTTCCGCCAAGCATAGGTTACTCTAAGAGGAATGGCATGGATTTCGAGCTCCCATTCTTTTGGGCCATATCTGACCAGACCGACGCCACTTTTTATGAGAACTATATGGGAAAAAGGGGCCTAAAGCATGGCCTTGAGTTTCGTTATATAACTGACCCTGATTCAAAGGGGGCATTTTTGTTTGATACCATTTCTGATAGGAAAGAGAAAAAGGATATGTTTAATCATGATGATCTTAAGATTAGTCCATACCAGAGGAGCAATAAGACACGGTACTGGATTAGAGGGCGCTCTGACCAACGACTCCCATTTGAGATAATTTCTAAGTTTGATGTTGATTTCATAAGTGACTATGATTATTTGAGAGAATTTAAGGAGCCTTCTTTAGGGCTCAAATCCAGGGCAAAGCTTGATGAGGAATCCGGGAGGCCCTTAGAGGAAATTCATTCACCAACAAGGCGTTCGGCCCTCCTGATTAGCAGGAATTTCCAGGATTATTCCCTCCAGGCCCTGAGTAGCTTTTACCAGAAGCCGGAACACCCAAAAGAGGATACAACTGCCCAACCTCTGGCGGGTTTAGATTTAACAATTCTTCCAAAGAGGGTTTTTAATCTACCCTTTTTCTTTTCCCTTGATTCTGATTACGGCTATATTTACAGGGATACGGGTCAGAAGGGGCAAAGATTGGCTCTTTCTCCCTCTATCAGCTATCCTTTATGGCCTATTCCTTATTTAGAGTTAGAACCATCAATCAGGTATTTTGTTACCCACCAGTGGCTTGAGGAATATCAGGAGCATGAAGATGAACAGACTATAGATACCTATGAACTGGGGCTGAGGCTATCTACAACGTTGGAAAGAATATTTGACATAAAGAAAGGGAGCACAAAAAGCATAAAACACAAATTTCAGCCAACCCTTTCATATACCTTTAGACCATACCAGGATGAAGAAGAATATAGACCTTGGTTTGAACCTGTGGAGGCATTAGGTAGAGTCAATTTAATCTCCCTTTCTCTTGATAATTACCTTGACGCAAGGAGGGAGGATAAAAAAGGCAGGCCAACCTATTTCCAGAGCGCAAATTTTAGCCTTACACAGGGCTATGACCTTGATGAGGCCAGAGAGCAGAAGGTACCTGGTGAGAAGAGGAAGCCTTTTGTCCCTCTGGCAGGCTCATTGAGTATAACCCCCTATCCAAACCTTGACCTTAAAGCTACCGCTAATTGGGATCACTATAAACATTATATCTCATCTGAGAGTATTGCCCTCGATTTAGCGGTTGAAAGGAGTGGCAAAAGGAAGGATAATTATAGCGTAGATTTTGAATATGCTAAGCATTCTGTCAAGAATTTGAATTATGGGTTGAAGATAAATTTACTCTATGGTTTCTCCATCGGGACAAATGGAAAAAAGGATCTAATTGTCAAGCACGATATTGAAAATAGCTATTGGATAGATTACCAATCTCAGTGCTGGGGCCTAAGGCTTATACATGAAGATCTGGATGAAGATAAAAGAACAATGCTTATATTTAGACTATCAGGGATAGGTGAGATAGGTAGATTTTAAGATGAAGTAGTTTTTTCCTTTTTTGGCCTAAAATAAAATAAGACCAAACTCCCGAGACCCATCAAGACAGAAAGAATCTGCCCCATGGTCATAAAAGAAAAGATAAGGCCAAGCTGTGGATCTGGTTCTCGGAAAAACTCAACAAAAAACCGGAAGATGCTATAAAGGAAGAAGAATAAACAGAAAACCGTCCCTTTTTTAAAGGGGCGATCCTTTATCCACCAAAGGATTGCAAAAAGGAGAATCCCTTCGAGGAAAAATTCGTAAAGTTGAGAGGGATGCCGTGGAAGATTTCCACCTGATGGAAAGATCATTCCCCAGGGGAGATCTGTCACTCTACCATAAAGCTCGGCATTAATAAAGTTGCCGAGCCTTCCAAGGCCTAAGCCATTAGGAGCAGTTACTGCAAATTGATCAGCAATTTCGCAGAAATTGGCTCTATGTTTTTTTTCATAATTTTTTG
>CAYTDY010000059.1:0-10661 GCA_964436665.1 uncultured Desulfobacteraceae bacterium | reverse complement strand
GGAGATCAATTTTTTTTCAACAATGCAGGTAGTGTATTTACAATGGATTAGAAAAAGTAGATTCTTATCTGGCAAATCTGAGAATTTATCTCCCAGAAACTTGTTATTTGCTTAATAATAAAGCACTTTCAACTGAAGTAAAAATTTCAAATATTTTTGGCTAGGTTTAGCAAAAAAAACTAGACGGGTTGGCCAAGCCATTGAGTTAAGAGTTGCAAGATTAGAAGTTTTTGCAGAATTTTGGCAGCAGAATAGGTCTGGAAGGAGTCGGTAAGATGAGCAGAAAACTCGGAAAAGCAATCAGGGTATCATTTGCTTGGATTGATAAAGGGTCCATCTTTTTTGGCTACGTTTCTGCGTCTTGTGTCATATCATTGACTTTGATTGTCTTTATATCAGTCATTGCAAGATATATATTTAATAGGCCTTTTGCTTGGAGTGATGAAATATCCGCCTATATTTTTCTATCTCACTGTTTGCTGGCGCTGGCTTATGCTACCTATAGAGAAGCCCATGTTGCGGTCGAGATGTTACTCGTGCATTTTCCGCCTAGAGTCCAATTTGTAATAAACTTGGTCGGATATATACTTGCACTTATGTGCATTGCTGTTGTTATGTATTACGGATTAATCTTATTCTATCAGTATTTCATACAAGGTTGGCATTCTGATACTGAATATGCATTTATATTATGGCCTTTCGTAATGATGGTCCCTTTAGGATTTCTTATGTTTGGCCTTCAATGCTTCTCCAGGATCAACGCTATTGTCGAGCGAAGACGCCGAAGTGATAACGAAAAGGGTGAGTTGGCTAATAAGAACTAAGAGTATATCAGTCCTCTATGGAAAATAACTCTAGACCCTTTGTGTTTCTTGCTAGCCTTAAGAAGCCTTCGGCGTTGCAAATTAAAAGATACGGAAGGGAGCTTATATGGTTTTAGAGTGGTATTCCGCAGCGATGATTTTTTTTGGATTATTATTTGGTTTGCTGATGATTGGAATTCCCGTCGCCTTTGGTCTCTTGTTTACAGCAATGGTAGGTTTAGTGATTCTGGGAGGAGGACCTAAGTTTTTATTTGATGTGCCTGGATACTTTTTTTACCATTTAAATAGCTTTACTCTGGTCTGCTTCCCTCTTTTCATTCTCATGGCCATGTATGTAGAGAAGGCCGGATTTGGCGGTGACCTTTTTAGAACTATGCGGCTTCTGCTTCGTCGCGTTCCAGGCAGTTTAAATACAGTCGGCGTTGCCTCGTGTGCTGTTTTCGCAGCTATAAGTGGCACTAGTGTGGGCACCGCTGCTGCCATGGGCTTGGTTGCTATTCCGGAGTACAAGAAATACGGATACGACCCAACACTCTCTGTGGGTTCAATTGCAGGCGGGGGTGCGCTCGGTATTCTAATTCCCCCAAGTTTGGCTATGATAATGTACTCTATCGTCACCGAGCAGTCCATTGGCCATATGTTTGCGGGCGGCATTCTCCCCGGTATCATGACGGCTTTAATATTTATCATTTATATTATCATCAGGTGCGTCAAAAATCCCAAGCTAGCTCCTACAATCCCCCGAGAGGAAATGCCTGATATCAGCGCACTGCGAGCTGTGCTCAATATAGTTCCGATTATTTTGTTGATCTCAAGTGTACTACTCACAATCTACCTCGGGATTGCAACCCCCACTGAAGCTGCAGGTCTGGGGTGCTTTGGAGGAATGCTTCTTGGACTTGCGTACAGAAGACTAACTCCCTTGGACATCATAAAGATTACCTTTGATGGGACAAGAGTTATTGCATTTATTATCCTACTTCTGATGGGGGGCTTTACTTTTGGGCATGCAGTGGTCAGGGCAGGCATAGCGGTGGGAATAAGTGATTTCATTGTTGGCTTAGGGGTTTCAGAATACACAGTTCTAGCGATGATATTAGGCATATTGATACTCTTGGGTTGTTTTATGGAACCAACACCAATAATTGTAACTACTATACCTATATTTTTCCCCATTATTATGAGGTTTGGTTTCGATCCCATATTCTTTGGAGTTCTAACGGCTATGACATTAGAAACTTCGGCAATTACGCCACCCGTGGGATTCAACCTATTTGTATTGAGGGGAATCGGTAAGGAATATGTGACGATGGCTCAAATCGTTAGGGGCGCTGCGCCCTTTGTTGCCTTGTACATATTGAGTATCCTAATCTCGATTCTGTTTCCCAAGATCATCATGTTTTTGCCAAGCAGAATGTAGAGTCCATTCAAAAAAGAGATGAAAGGAGGTGATGCTTTTGTGAATTCTAAGGGCTAGTGGAAACTTTGTAATATTCAAATATTAAAGATGGGGGTGTGATATGAAAAAGATAAGGTTATTCCTATTGTTTACAGGAATTTTAGCGTTAGCATTAGCTTCAGAATATTGTTTTATAGGAATTGCGGAAGCTCAGTCAAAGATACATCTTGTGTGGGCTGATCTTTCATCACCCAAACATGACAAGCATACCCAATTCCGCTATTTTATTAGGAGAATCCATGAGGAAACCAATAATCGGGTTGCCATAAAAATGTACCCCTCCGAGCAACTTGTTAAAGCGATTCAGGAGTATGATGCTATAATGAGAGGCACAGTTGACATTGTTGGACTGCCGGTTTTCTATTTTTCTGGGAAACTGCCGACCTTGCAATGGCTTTTTGAGATGGGCTATTGGGAGGTGGGTGACTCAGCTGTTATTGGGTCACGGATGAGCAAAGAGATAGATGCAGTATTCGGGAAAGATGGTGTAAAGTACCTAGGATGGGGAGTAATAATGGCACCTCTGTGCCTAGCGGGACCAAATGTATTCAAGACATTCGATGATATTAAAGGTCTTAAGGTCCGCGCACCTGGAATCGTTGTTAGGACAATGTCGAAATGGGGTTGTGCAGGCGTTGCCATTCCACACTCTGAGATATATATGGGTCTTAACAGGGGAGTGGTGGATGCAACGTATAACGCCGTTCCAACAATGATATCACATCGCATTTGGGAAGTGAAGGATGCAATTACTCTTAACAGAAGTGGCGGCGCTGTTTTCCCTACCATCATGAATAAGAAAAAATGGGAAAGCCTGCCAGATGATATCAAAGAGGCTTTTGAAAGAGTTGGCAGGGAGATGGTTCCGTGGACTTACTATCACATTAGGGAGTATACAGATAGAGCTGAGGAACTTCTACGTTCCAAATTCAAGAAGGCATATAAACTAACACCAGAGGAAAACGAAATCTGGATGGGAGCACAAAGGGGTTACCTATTGAACCCCATGCTAGAGAAATATGGTGAGCCATCTCAGAAAGTATGGAATAAAGTATTGACCGTGATAAAGGAGTCAAAAGAATCTCGTAAAAAGGGCAATCTCCCGCCTTTTTTTGAGTAGAAGAGGAAGTAAATGATCAGGTAAGCTCTTTCCTTCCCCAGCATTCTGGAGGCGTGTACAGAATGTTTGGAAAGAGGGAAACTTATTTTTTGGTCAATAGGCTGCGAGGCAAGATGTAGTTTCATAGTATGAATAGATTAAAATTAGAAAGAATAGGAAGGTCTTTCTGCAAAGCAAAGGGGTAGCTTCTTTGGGTAGTCCTGGTAAGCTATTTTGCTTGAGTAAAGTACTCTTTCAACAACTGATCTAAAGGAGCTTATCAGGGACTTTAAGGCTTAATAGATTTTGTCAATACTAAAACATATACAAGCCATCGCTTCCTGGTAAACACAACTGAAAGAAATTAATAGGTTTGCGAACTGCGGCACCCCTACTCTCAATACCGATTTTGGAAGATGGCAATAAGGGTTCCTAGAACTGCATCCCAACTCCTCAGTAATTGTCCACACTAGGACTTGATCGCCACGTTCCCAGACCCCGTGACGGTCAACTCCGCTATGAATCGTCTCGTGCTTCACACTATCATTTTGATAATGAAGGGAGAGTCACATCGCAAGAAACTTAGACCCACACATCCAGCATTACCCTCTATCTCAGAAGGGGAAAATTAAGATGATTCCAAGGGAGGAATACAATGATCATCAAAACCGGACTCTCTTAAAGATACCTTTCCGTTGATAGAATAGGGAATTTGCCCTACATTTTTGTTATCCAAGAATAAATTCCTTTAAATTTCAGGTGATGGAGGAGGATTCAGGATGGGAGTTTTTAATCACATACCAATGGGAAAGGAAGGACTAAGAGAGATTTACCAGTGGCTAGATGACTTTGCTGAAAAGAATAAGGCGATTGTTTATAAAGAGATTATTGGCAAGTCCCCAGACAACTTAGATATCCCAGCTGTTTTCGTAACTAATAGGGAAATAGCCGACGATGATAAGCAGATTGCAATAGTAACTCTAGCAAGACATGGCCAAGAATTGGGAGCTCGTGTTGTAGGTCCAGAGATCC
Source organism: uncultured Desulfobacteraceae bacterium (assembly GCA_964436665.1). Taxonomy (GTDB): domain Bacteria; phylum Desulfobacterota; class DSM-4660; order Desulfatiglandales; family B25-G16; genus CAYTDY01. Next base: position 6,247 of record CAYTDY010000059.1, on the reverse strand, counting down.
TGCATTATTTGGCCAGTGATGACGCAAAGGAGATACGGGATACCCAACTCGTCATTGTTATCCCGGTTGTCAACCCCGAAGGGTTTGTCTTAAATGAATTTTACTCTTCTCAAACCAGCCTTACAAGAACCGAGCGTCTTGTGTTGGGTAAGCTTTTTCAATCATATCCGCCTGATATGATGATAGATTTCCATAGCCTTGGCCAACTGGAGGGATCAAAGTATGATGGTGGTGATATGGAGGTCATTATCCCGGCTAATACGACTAGGTGGGCTGTAGATGAACAAATACACCAGTATGTGGCCCAACGAATGCAGGAAGCTACCGAGACAGAAGGCTGGCCTTATGAAATTCACAGCCTTGAGGATCTTGCGGCGTATAAATTTGCCGTGAGGGAACTAGGCAATATGCCATACACCTATCTGCAGGATAAGGTATTTTTGCTTCATATGGCGGACTCCAACGATAACTATGATATCCCTGAAGGGGCTGCGTACACTAACTATACGTGTGGACCGGCTTACGAAAAATGGCATACATTAGTGTTCGGTGTCGAAACGAATCACTGGGCTATAACGCGTCCCGGCGATATTGCAGTGAGTGGCATGATTCCATGCTCAGCTCTCATGAAAATGGGCAGTTCACGGTTTCCCTGGGAGAAGGATAGGGGTTATCCCACCAATATTTTACACGGTGATTTCCGCATCTCACTGAGACCAGTAGGGAAGAATGCTGCCGAAAGGCGTGCCTCAAGAACAAGGATTTGGGGCCAGAGAATGTACTTTAATCTTCCACAACGTGAGATGCCGGATACGGAAACAACCATAGCGAGGGTCCGATACTTTGGAACAGACCTCCCGATGGAATTTGCTCTCTGCCTGCGCATGCGACAAAGCCTTATCAAGAGCCTAACTCTTGGTGGCAGGGAGGTCGAATTTGAGGCCTTTAAAGACAAATGTTCAACGTTCGTTTATATTCCCCTATGTATCGACAAAGCAGGCACGATAGAGCTTACAATCAAGCACCCACATTGTTGAGGGAGGAATATACAAATTCTTAAGGATTAGGATTATAGCTGCTGCATCCCCCACTTCCTTACTGTTTTGGATTCTATGTTACGGAAAACAATATTATCCACTCCAATGCCAATTAAGATAACAGTAAAGAGTCCAGCAAAGACATAAGCAATTTCAAGTTCATTCTTATTTTCATAGATGAACCAACCTATGCCACCAGATCCTGAACTTACGCCGAATACCAATTCGGCAGCGATCAAAGTACGCCAGGCAAAAGCCCAACTAACTTTAAGGCCTGTTAAGATACTAGGAAAAGCTGCTGGAATAAGAACTTTAAGCACATAGCGCAAACCGGTTAAGCCATAATTACGGCCTACCATTCGCAGCGTCTGAGTCACTCCTGTGAATCCCGAATGCGTGTTCAGCGCTAAAGGCCACGTCACAGCGTGAATCAACACAAAGACTATGCTTTTCGTACCTAGACCAAACCAGAGAAGGGCGAGGGGCAACAAGGCAATAGCGGGTAAAGGATTAAACATGGCAGTTAGTGTTTCTAGGAGATCTGAACCAAAGCGCGTAGTAATCGACAAGAAAGATAAGATTGCAGCTGTTAAAATCCCTGCCATATAACCCAACAATAAAACCCTTATTGAGACACCGATTCTCGAAAGTAATACACCATGAACAAGTGCATTCCAGAAGGCGTTCATGGAAGCATTAAACGTCGGAAATATAAGAGAATTTTGAAGTATCTGTGCATAAACCTGCCACACTATCATAAGCATAAACAGAACAAATAACTTTCGCAATGCATTTATGTTACTTATTTTCTCCCATAAAGTCAGCGACTTTGATATTTCGCCTACCTTGCTTGCATCTAATATGTCCTTTACAATTTCGGGTCTTTTTGGTGGAAAGCCCTTTTTAGTGCTGTTTATATCTTTTTCCGTATTCATACATTAAGATCCCCTTTTGCTGCTTTTTCTTCTTCAATGGTATCACTGAAAAGTATGTCATTGATCTTGTCGTGGAGTCTTGTAAACTCAGCATTACCTTTGTCTTCCTGGCCATGCATCTCAGCGTTTAACTCAGCTTTGACTTGACCAGGGTGTGGTGAGAGCAATAAAACACGGCTACCAATGATTATTGCTTCTTCTATAGAATGAGTAACGAATAACAGAGTAAAGCCGCATTTTTCCCACAGTTGAAGAAGCTCCTCCTGCATTTTTCTTCGAGTAAGAGCATCAAGCGCAGCGAAAGGTTCGTCCAGCAGAAGAATATCCGGCTCCATAGCCATGGCGCGAGCAATTGCTACGCGCTGTTTCATACCGCCAGAGAGCATATGAGGGTAAGTTTCTGCAAATTCAGTCAAATTTACTATTTCTATATAAGCCATTGTTTGCTCTTCAGCAGCTCGTTTTGACATCTTGCCGCTGGAAGTCAAGGCGAATAAAATATTCCCCTTAACTGTTTTCCAAGGTAATAATTGATCGAATTCTTGAAAAACGATTACACGATCAGGACCCGGTTTGGTGATTTCATTACCTTTTAGGGTTATCATTCCCTCTACCGGTTTCAGGTAGCCGCCAACAGCCTTGAGCAAAGTAGATTTCCCACATCCTGATGGACCTAATAAAATAAATCGCTCTAGGGGAAAAACCTGAAAATCAACTTTATAAGTTGCAGTAACAAGGCTCTCTTTAGTTTTATATTGCAAAGTGACTCCGGCGACATTGAGGATCGGTTCCTGCACAAAATCGTGATCTGTTAGCGGCTTTGCATCACTTTGAAGCATAATTAGCTCCCTGGCTTTTCATGAATCTCCGGGAAAAACATATCCTTCCAGCTTGTTGGCTTAACTGGAATGGAGCCAACGTGATACATAAAATTTGCATATTTCATTGTATTCAATGGAACAGAGGTGAATTTCATAAATGGGTACATCATCATTTTGTAGACCGTTTCCACGGAAAGTTTGGATTTTGTAGCTTTCACATACAGCTCGGCCGCTGCATGTTTATCTTTGTTGATTATGTCCATAGCATCATCAAGGGCTGCGATAAATGCACTATAGGTTTTGGGATTCTTTTGACGGAATTTGCTAGTAGCCCAAATAGTAAGGAATGAATGAGGGCCATCGAGCACGTCATAGCTACTAAAGACTTTATGTACCCTAGGATCTTCAAGTTCTTGGAGCATGTAGTGTGTCGAGGTTAAATGAGAAGTGATCTCACTTTTTCCAGAAAGCATAGCTACCATGGCATCAGGATGTTTCATTGAGACTGTAAGATGATCGAGTTTGTCATAATTTTTTATTCCAAATACTTTTGCAACTCCCATCTGCAAGATTACTGCCGGAAGAGAAACTTTTACGGCTGCTACAGCAATGCGGTCTTTGTCAGTGAAGTCTTTGACTGACTTAACTGTAGGATTTATGGTGTTTAAATAAAGAGGCATTGCACTGGTAGCTGCCACAGCCTTAACATCAAGAATCCCGCGTGTCTTTCCCCATAATTTAATCATTGGAGTGACACCACCTGATGCGAAATCCAAGTTGCCGGAAATCAATGCATCATTCATGACTGCACCACTCCCAAAAGTGAACTGTGTAACCTCAATGTCGCCAAGGCCAGCTGCCTTAGCGTGTTTCTCGATAAGATTCTTTTCCACCATTACGATGAATGGTAAAAAGCCGAATCCAAATTGTTTTGCCAGCCGCACTTTTTTGACCTCGGCAAGGGCAACAGATGATGACGTAAAAAAGACAAACAAGCCAATAAAGATTACAACAAAAAACTTTGAATGGTTTTTGGTTAAGCTTCTCATGGATTACTCCTTCATTATAAGTTGTGGTTAATGAATTAAGACTGTTCAATGTTAAAGTTTAATAAGTGGACTAATTTTGCCTGTTTGGCGGTATCAAAAATTATATATATTGTCAAGGATTTTTTTAAACAGTTGCAATTCAGACACTATTTCTGGCCGCGGCTAATTGGGGGCACAGTTTGGATTGCAAGGCTCGATCCTGCCATGCAGGGAGGCGTGCATGTAGCCCCCCGCTGGAAGCATGGAACGAGATTAGCCTTCTTAAGGCGCACAGAGTCTTTTTAGCGAGTCAGGAATCTCAGAGATGGCATACGAGGACTGAGCCCAGCTTTGGCGCGGGGTTGTATTGTCAAGTGTTGGTTACAGGAAACGGGGCTTATGGCGCTCGAGGGTTCCTCATGACTCCATTGATCTCACGACGGAGACGTCGGCATTTCCCCGCTACCTTCTTGCGGGCCTCCTCACCAGCGCTACGATGACGCAATAGAGGCCTTCACAAGGACCCTGGAGTTAAATCCTCGGGACGCCGGTGCTTACATCCTCCGTGGGGGCAGCTGGTATAAGAAAGGCCGCTATGACCACGCCATCGATGATTACACCAAGGCCTTGGAAATAAACCCAAGAGATGCTAAGACCTACAGTCTCCGAGGGAGCGCCTGGGAAAAGAAAGGCGATTATGAGAAGGCTATCTCTGATTGTACCAAGGCCTTGGAAATAGATCCTAATTTAGCTGGAGCCTACGTTAAACGGGGGATAATTTTGCTGATGAAAGGCGACCGGGTCCGGGCTATGACTGATTTCAACAAGGCTCTTGAAATAGACCCAGACTTAGCCAACGCATACGCCGTCCGAGGCATCCTTTGGAGAATAAAGAAAGAACCAGAGAAAGCTATCTCTGATTTTAACAAGTCCATAGAGCTAAACCCGAGGGATGCTTACGCTTACTACGAACGGGGGATTGCCTATGAAGGCAAACGCCAGTTTGACAAGGCTATTTCTGATTACACCAAGGCCATAGAGATAAACCCCAGGCTTGTTGGGGCTTACAACAATCGGGGGGTTGCCTATTTTTATAAAAAAGAATACGAGAAGGCATGGGATGATGTCCATAAAGCACAAGATTTAGGGTATCAAGTTCAGCCTGGATTCCTAAAAGCTCTTCGCAAAGCCTCAGGAAGAGAAATATAATCTGTAATGACTCTGATCTGCTTGAAAATAAACCTCTTCACGCCTATTAATCATCACTCAAAGTATTTCCCGAAAGGCTATGGCTTGCATTGCAATCTTATGCTGTAAAGGGAATAGATTTCTCCTTTAGGTTTATGTCATTTGGGTTGGTATATCTGCTATCTTGGCCAGATTTTTATCACGCTAATTTCAGGTGATATCCAAACCATATCGGCAAGAAGACCGTAATTTCAATGGGATTAGGTCCTGGCAAGGTATATGCAATTTCGGCTTTAGGGCGGACCGGACAATATTTTGGTTGATTTTTGGATTCCGAAATTAGTAGCGATCAAGATTTGCGGATGAAATATTGTATGTATTGGCATTAAACGAATCTACGTATTTCAGTTAGAACTCAACAAATCGGTGAAACGCTTCCAAGGATTTAAAACTACGTATCGTATTTATGAATTTTTCTGCGTTTCAATTTTTCAACAACTATTACTCCGATTCTATTTCTTATATTTTATCGCTATTCCATAAATCTCTCTCAGTGGCAAAGCGAGGGCCATTCTACCAATAGGTATGGCCACTGCTCCTACAGAGCGTTCTCCCATCAAAATGAGTGCATCTGCACCGAGCTCTTTTGCTTTTTCAGAAAGGGTTATGACTGCTGTCTCACGAGTGCTTTTTTTGATTCTAAGGGAAATCTCTGCGATCTCTTCATATTTGCGTTCGACGGGGGCTGTTCTTAGGATCTTAATTTTATTAGTAGGGGGGTAAAAATCTGGAACATAACGCATCACTTGGACTTTGGGTCCTGCACACCCAGACATGAAAAGACAAATAACAATGAGGCATATTAAGTATGTCTTCATATATTATAACTTCTTCGAGAGCCTAAACTGGTTAATATAAATAAGATAATTTTGGATCAAAAAGACTCCTCCAATTCTTCTTGTTCCTTTTCCTCTTTTTCTCTTTTTTCTTTCTCTATTCTTTCCTGTTCAAGTCTTTTCCTTTCTTCTATTTCTTTTTGTTGGATTCCATATATCTCTCTATCAGTAAGTTTTAGACTTGCAAGCATTTTAACAAAGACATCATCTTTAACATAGGCTTTAAACTCAGTCCCTATTGGAATTTCAGCTTCTTCTCCTTTCGCAGCCAAAATGAGCGGACATAAAAGTACACTTGCAGCAACATTTGCTCCCACATGGCTTTCCTCCTCTTTTTGCAAA
>CAYTDY010000058.1:0-10691 GCA_964436665.1 uncultured Desulfobacteraceae bacterium | reverse complement strand
CAGCCATATTTTTTCTAAAATCCAGGGCAAATTGTGATGATGCATTAGACCTATGCAAGGCAAATATAAAGCACGATGAATATAGCAAAGGGCGACTGAACAAAAGGATTGATGAATTGATAAATCTACGCCCCCATCTCGCTCAACATAATCAAGTATGGTACCTGGAAAATTGTGCAGTAGCAGCACATCATAGCGGTCAGCTACCATTGTGGAAATTGATGGTAGAGGATCTGATGACAGAGGGTTTGCTTGATGCGGTGTTTGCCACTTCTACTGTGGCTGCAGGAGTAAACGTTCCTGCAAGGAGCATCATTTTTCTTAATTCTGACAGATACAATGGATATAAATTTGTTCCTTTAACAGCTACCGAACTTCACCAGATGACAGGCAGAGCAGGTAGAAGAGGTATGGATAATATCGGTTTTGCTGTGGTAATTCCAGGGTCCTTTATGGATGTCCCCTTAATAGGAGCTTTGCTGAAATCTCCATCTGAAGATGTTTTAAGCCAGATAAGGGTTGATTTTTCCATGATTTTAAACCTTCTCTTATCCCACAACCCTGAGGAGATCAAAGAGATCCTTTTTAGATCCTTTGCCAGCTATCTGAATCTGGCAAATAGGGACAAGGGCTTTGAAGATAGGCTTAAGGAAGCTGGTAAAAGATTAATGGAATTTCTTCCTCAATCCCTATGCAGTTCCCCGGAATCTGTCCTTAGTCTGTCAAGGAAAATAATTACTATAAAAAATGAGATTAAAAAGATAAAAGGAGAGAAAGAAGCGCTTGAGATAAACCTAGCCAAACTTGCCAATCTTATCCCTGGGAGGCTTTTTCTAGATAACAGATCCCGCTTATATTGCGCTATAAAATCGCATGTAAAGAGGGACAAAAATGGGGTCCTTGCCTGTCGCCTAAAGCATAGACAGGGAAGAAAAAAACCACCAAAGATGCGATTTTTTTCCCCAGAAAAGGTCTCAGCTATCCTGGATAGGGCAGTAAACATCCATTCAACCGATGAGCCAAACATTTTGAATAGGCTTCTATCTAATGTTTCATCTGATGAGCTACCCCCTCCCTTAGAAAGCCTGTCATTAGGAGAAGAAGGGATCTCTAAAGTCAAACCGTTAAAGGACCGGATCTTTTATCTTGAACAGGAACGTGATCATCTGATATGCAACAGATGTGAACATTTTTATATTTGTCATGGGAGACAAAGTAGGTCCCTTAGGTCTGTCTTTAAAGACTTTTCTAATCTTTGGGATAAAGCCAATGCTGTCAGGGAAAACCTCTGGGCTGACTTTCTACGACATCTGAATTTTTTAAAGGCAGAAGGATATATAAGGGATAATGATACCTTAACAGATAATGGTAAGTGGGCATCTCAGCTCCGGATTGATCAACCTCTTATGATTGCTGAAGGCCTGAAATTAGGCCTCTTTCCGAACTCAGATCCTCACCTTCTGGCTGCTCTTATAGCAACCTTTGTCTATGATAGGGAAATAGAGGTTGAATTTGACCAATCAAAGTGCCCTAAGGAGCTTGTTAATGTATATAACAAAATGAAAAATGGTCTTTTCCCTCTCGTGGAGAGAAAGACTGTCCACGGATTTCCGGTAAGACCGATCCCATTATGGGTAGCAACTACAATCTATGCCTGGGCAAAAGGGCTTGAATGGGAAAAGGTTTTAACTATAGCAGATATGACCGAAGGTGATATGGCCATGTTGGTTTCAAGAACCGCTGATAATTTAAGGCAGATGGCATCCCTCAGAGATGTTTATCCTGCTATTGCCAAGACATCAAATCAAGCCATCCACCTGATCCTTAGGGAGCCTGCTGTATATGATTAGGAATTGTGGATTAGGCACTTAAATGATCCCCATCAGGAATACACTACGTTCAAAAAATTACCCTGTAGTTAATACAACAATTATTGTCCTTAATGTTCTCTTCTTCATTATAGAGCTAGCTCAAGGCGAAAGATTAAATCAGTTTATCTTTACCTATGGTTTAGTCCCTGCCAGGTATTCAATTCCATCAATTACATCATATTTCACGTTTGGTCAGCAAATCTTTCCCTTTATATCCTTTATGTTCCTCCATGGGGGATTCTTTCATCTTATTGGAAACATGTGGTCGCTTTATATCTTCGGCGATAATGTGGAGGATAGGCTCGGTCCTCTCAGGTATCTTATCTTTTACCTCCTGTGCGGTCTTGCATCTGGAATATCCCATCTTGCTATCAACTGGCACTCTCAGATACCCACCATTGGTGCCAGTGGGGCTATTGCAGGGGTAATGGGGGCCTACATGATACTGTACCCTAAATCAAGGATATTGACCCTGATACCAATCTTCTTTTTCTTCCAGTTTGTAGAGATACCTGCTGTTTTTTTTCTTGGCATCTGGTTTATCTTCCAATTTCTAAGTGCAGCATCTACTGCCGGACAGGGTGGTATTGCATGGTGGGCCCATATTGGTGGATTTGTCTTTGGGATTATCTTCCTCCGATTATTCCTATCATTCAAGGAGCACTCTGTGGGCAGAAAGGTTAGGCAAATACTAAAGAAAAGTAGGTCTGCTAGGATCCAGGTAATAAGGCCTGTCAGTTTTGGCCAGGATCCAGACATGTATGGGAGCATATCTATCACCAAACGAGAGGCCCTATTTGGTGCCAGGAAGCTTGTCAATATCCCGGAAGGTTTCAAGAAAAGGATGTTTTTGGTAAACATTCCTCCTGGCACCTTAGAAGGAAGCAGGCTTAGGCTCTCCGGACTGGGTAGAAAACTCAATGGGGAAAGGAGAGGAAATTTCTACCTGAAGGTAATAGTGGAGGATTAGCATATTGCTTAGAGGCTTGAGCCTTTGTATTTAAAAAGAGCCCAAAGAATAGCAAATGAACCTTAAGTGAGGAATAGGTGCAGCCTAAAGATCGGGAAACCATACTTTCATTAATTTGCAGCCGTAGAATGCTGGTAGCCCTGATTATGGGATTTGCATGCGGTCTGCCTCTCCTTTTGACCATAAGTGTATTGCAGGCATGGATGAAAGAGGAAGGTGTTGACCTAACTGTGATTGGAATGATGGCCCTGGTGGGTCTGCCTTATACCGTAAAGTTCCTATGGGCACCTTTTCTGGACCGTTTCATCCCCCCTTTTCTTGGGCGCAGAAGAGGATGGCTTCTGGTAGCTCAATTGGCCTTAATTTGCTCCATTGCAGGCCTCGGACTTACTAACCCTGGGAATAATCCATGGATGGTTGCCATTGTAGCATTTCTAGTGACCTTCTTCAGCGCCTCCCAAGATATCGTTGTTGATGCCTACCGAAGAGAAGATCTTTCGGATAAAGAATTGGGGCTTGGCTCTTCTCTGTATATTAACGGATACCGGGTGGGGATGCTGCTTGCCTCAGGAGGCGGCCTGATTATGTCAGATTACATGCCTTTTTCCTTGGTTTATATGATCATGGCAGCCTGTATGCTGCCAGGTGTCTTTACCACACTTCTGACGCAGGAACCTGAGATGCCAGCCGGAACACCCAGAACCATAAAGGAGGCTGTTCTTGATCCATTAGTAGAATACTTCAGCCGGCAGAGTGCCTTGTGGATGCTTGCTTTTATACTTCTCTACAAAATCGGCGACACCATGGCCAGTGCCATGACCATTCCTTTCTATCTTGATATTGGGTTTTCAAAAACCGAAATCGGAGCGGTCGTGAAACTCTTCGGCTTCTGGGCCACCATCGCCGGCAGCCTGATCGGTGGGGTAATCATGCTCCGTCAGGGAATCAACCGCAGCCTCTGGGTTTTTGGCTTTCTTCAGGCAATATCCACGGCATGCTTTGCGATTCTGGCGCAAATCGGTCACAGTGTGCCTGCTTTGTCTGCTGTTATTGCCTTTGAGAATTTCAGTAGCGGCATGGGGACTGCTGCCTATGCCGCATTCATGGCAAGCATTACAAATAAGAAATTTACAGCCACGCAATACGCGCTTCTTACTAGCCTAATGGGTGTTCCCAGGGTACTAGCCTCGGCTCCTACCGGCTTTCTTGCTAAAAATATAGGCTGGGAGAGTTTTTTTATTGCCTGTACTCTGATCGCCATTCCCGGAATACTGCTTCTGCTGAAATTTGCGCCATGGAATTCAAAACAGGCGCCAAAAGCTGCATGGACAATATCTGCCCCCTTATAGAGCCGAACTTGCCAATCTGAAGGCCCTGCAAGAACTATGAGACCCACAGCAGGCCAAAGAGGTATGTAAGCCCAATCGCCCAATTTCTAAGACATATTTTCAGTGCAGATATCTAAGACTATGATTTTATGTTTATGCTGTTAGCATCCTCTCAAGAAAGGAGGTCCATTAAAATTTTAATATCCTTTAAGCCCTCAAGATTCTCTAAAATGTCCAGGATTTCAGAAACCTTATCCTGGGCTATCTTTTTCGGGCTGTAAGCAACACACTTTCTGAATTTCTCCATGCACTCGTCAATACCTATGGGATTCAAAGGGTTTCCCCTGGCAACTGACGTGCTGGAGGAAAAAACCTGACTATCCCTCATTTTTATCTCTAATGTACACTCCATCATATTTTTTGCTTCTATATTTTCATCTTGGATCACTTTAACTAATTTGGTCAAATCCATAATTTTCTGATTGCGAATATTTTTTTCCTCAAAATCACTTAGAAAAACATCCCCTTTTAGAAGCGCAGTAATCACTGTATATGGTATGCTGAATTGTGCATCCGCTTGAGCGTTCTCGCGAATTTCGAAAGGCTTACCAACCATTTCATATACCATCTTGGAACAAGTCACGGTTATATTCTCAATATTATCCAGATCGATGTCGTATTCATTTCGCAATTTAAGAGCAAGATCAATCGATGAATGGGTCATTCTACATGAAGGATATGCTTTTATGCTTAATCTATTTCCGGTAAAATCCTCTCCTAAATCCTTTAATAGAACATCTTTATCATAATCATTGCCTTCATAAAGTTTGAAAAATCCAAACTCTCCTTCAAGAACATTCCTGGCACCGGTGATTCCCCTCTTTGCAAAAACAGCAGAGAAAATTGCACTCTTGGCTGCAAAGCCAGGCTGCATTCTCTTGGACAGAGCTCCATCGAGCAGGCCTTGTATATTACCTGCAGTTTGAGAATAAGCAATTCCAAAGGCATTCCACATCTTTTCCTGATCCAGCTTCAAGATCTTGCCAGCTGACGCAGTGGCACCAAAGAAACCACAGGTGGCTGCTCTGGTCCAGGCCAGGGGCCTCCTTAAGGCAATTGCCAGCCTACAAGAGACATCTTGCCCCACAGCTATAGCACAGATCAAATCTTTCCCCGTGACTTCCCCTTTTGATTCTGCCATTGCCAATGCTGCCGGCAGGACAGACACGGTTGCGTGGTGAGCTGACTCATCCAATGTGTCGTCAAAGTCAAGTGCATGCATGAAAATGCTATTGACAAAACCAGCCAAAGGAGCAGGGCATCTGAAATCATTCATTAAAACAGTTGATTCCGGTCGCCCCCCCCAACGCTTCACCACCTCCAGTGCCTCAATGCAACCAGGTGCGGTCTGACCAGCTATTCCCACACCTATAGTGTCTATAACGAATTTCTTTGTATTTTCAATCACTGCTGTGGGTAAATCAAAATAGCCTGTTCTTGTGACATAATCAGAAAATTGACCAATACTATCCATTGCTATCCTCATTCTCCTTGGCCGATAGGCGTCCTGGAATTCTGGGGAATTGACCGCTCTCTACGGAATTACAACTTACCTAACCCAATCCATGCCTATTGATTTCGCAATTGGAACATAGCTTTTTGGTGCAGGACCCTCGATCTCATAGGTGTGCCGCAGAGGCAACCCAAAGCCTGAGTCCTCAATCGCATTAAGCCCTTTCAACAGATCACTCAATATTTCTATACGGGCCGAAAAGACCATATTGTAATCCTCACAAGCAGCTCTTCTCAAGTCCCCTCCGCACGGAAGGCTTATGTGCCATATTTTTTCCTTCATCGGCGGAACAACGTAATAGACACAGGCAGCATGGCTGGACAAAACTGGGGCAATATCCTTTCCATCCAACCAATTCTTCGCAAGCATAATCTGCGTCATTTTTGCTGGGTCACCATATACTATAAAAATGTCGGGCTTAAAACTTGCCTTTTCCAGGGGAGCAGTTAGGACCCCGGAATATATGCCATAGTCAAAACGCGGCAGGTTCCTTGCCCAGGTCGAGCCTGCTTCTAAGGTACTTGCCGTACTAGGATATCGATTATGCCCATCTAAAAACCGCTGTGGAGGTTTTGCAAATCCAAGTCCCACCACTGGTTCAAAACACCACATATCTTCTATAGTCTCGGCAATAGTGAGCCCATTCCTACGTGATAGGGCCAATACTTTACAAAAATCCAAATGATGCCCCATGTCTTTTACAGGGCGTTGGGCCTCTTCAGGAATCTCATCTTCGCTTTTCAGCATCTTCAAGGCCAGGGGTAGACTCTGCATTCGCAATAAACTTTCGAGTTCCTTCGCCTGCCTATGGATCTCATCCAGATTAATCATTTTTCACCTCAATTCTAAGATTATTTCCTTCCTTTCCAATACCATTATCATTAGCGATCTTTTTTCACCCATACTAAGAGCTATCCGCAGCATAGGCCTGTTCTTTTGCAGAATCTCTTTTGATGAAGGCCACCAACACCAATAAAACTGCGCCAACAAGGCCGATTATTCTAGTATAAAAAAGTGGTATTATTTGCAAAATAGCAGAAATCCCAAAGGCAATACGTAGTAGTATGTTTAGCCTTCCAACAAGAAAATAACCCTCAACGGCTCCTGCCCAACAAAAAATTCCAGTTCCTGTAAAAAATATGGCCATTATAATGTTTGCGATAGAACCATGTAACAGTATTCCCTTGTCATAAACAAAGACAAACGGAAGAAGAAATGCAACTAAACCGAGTTTCATTGCCTTGAATCCAGTTTTTAGCGGGTCACTTTTTGCGATACCCGCTGCCGTGTAGGCACCCGTGGCAACAGGTGGGGTAATAGCCGATAGAATTGCAAAGTAAAAGATAAACAGATGGGCAGGTAATAATTCAACTCCCATCTTTTTAAGGGCAGGGGGCACTATAACAGCTAACACAACGTAAGCAGCTACTGTGGGCAATCCCATTCCCAATATTATACATGCTATCGCTGTTAAAATAAGAGCGATTATAAGGTACCCATGAGAGAGCAATTCGATCAAAAAGGCGATACGCATGCCAAGCCCTGTCATGCTAAGTATTCCAATAATAATACCCGCGGCCGCACAAATCGCTGTAAGTGGCGCCATAGAATTAACCCCGTGCACTATTCCGTCTATGAATTGTCTAGGACCAATTCGCGTGGGTTTCCTGAACCAGCTCACAAGGATCAGACTGACAATGGTGAGAAATACCGCAAACATGGGATCCATCCACCGGCTGAGAAGATAAACCAATACGACTATGGGAATAAGTAAATATCCTCCTGCTTTAATCTCAGGCCAGAACCTGGGGCACTGATCCTTTGGTATCCCGACTAACCCCAGTTTTATTGAGTGAAAATGCACAATCATGAATACCGAGAAAAAGTAGAGCAAGGCCGGAAAAAGGGCGTAGTAACATATTTTGATATAAGACGTCATAATAAATTCCACCATGATAAAGACTGCAGCGCCCATAATTGGTGGCATTAGCTGACTTCCTGAGGAGGCCAAAGCCTCGACCGAAGCGGCATAGGATGGCTCATAGCCCATTTTCTTCATCATTGGGATTGTTACTGATCCAGTGGTTGCCACATTAGCTACCGTCGCTCCCGTTAGCATTCCCATGAAACCGGAGGCGATAACTGCAATCTTCGCAGGTCCACCTCGGGCACTTCCGGCAAGGCTCTTGGCCACATTCATAAAAAAATCCGCCCCACCAGAAACGTTCAAAAATCCCCCGAAGATGACAATAAGGACTATAAAAGTGGCGCAGACCCCAATCGGTACAGTAAAGATTCCTTCCGTCCCATAAAAGACCAGATAGACAACCATTTCCAGGCTGAACCCCTGATGAGCGAGAAATCTATAAGGAATTTGCCGTCCAGCGACAGCATAGATAAGAAACGATAGGATTATTATTGTGATTCCCAGCCCAACCGTCCTCCGGGTGGCCTCTAAAACAATAAAGATGCCGATGACTCCCATAGCCAAATCGATACTGGTCAGTGATGGCTCCGAGTAAAGTCGCTCCCAATTCAATATGTACCACCCAAAACTGGCCAATCCCAAAAGAATAAAGACAATGCTGAGGACATCCTCCGCACGCCCTTTCAAGATTTTGGACTCCTTGAGCAAAAAAATAACAGGAATAATTAATAAAACGTGAGTTCCTCTCTGCACAGGCGGGACGAGAACTCCAACGCCACCTGTATAAAAGGAAAAAAGGCCTAACACGACAGAAAAGAACACAACTCCTTTTTGTCTCCATGCTAAATCCATAGATTGCTCCTTCAGGGCTTACTTTTCCTATAAGATTAAAGCGGGCAATGCTCAAATGGTGTCTCTAAATTTGAGCCAAGTTATTTTCTTGAAATCCTGCTGAAATTCCTGGGTGGAAAAAATTAGAAAGGCTTCTATGCAGAGCATGGGGCTACACGCTCTTGTAGCCCCATGTGGTTTGCTGCCTTTTCATATATATTTTCTGTGTATCGCTTTAGGTTTGTTATTTTTAAAACGAGCCCTATTTGGCAACACCCATCTCCTTGTAGTACCGGAGCGCGCCAGGATGGAAGGTCGCTGCTGGGATCGACATGGCATTCTCCAGGCAAACACCAAGTTTTTTATCCGCACTGGGTTTCCACCAGGGCAACGCCTCAATTACCTCATCCCAGTTTTCGAAAAAGAGCTTTGTAATATTGTAAACTAGGTCCTCATCAATATCCCCTCTAACTGCCATGATAGTCGTCATGTAGATTCCAATCAGATCAGGCTGCTTAAAGACTGGCTCTCCATATGTGTCAACAGCGTAACATGGCCATTTTTTGCAAAATGCTTTGGCCTCTTCCATTGTTGGGGCAATAAAATGTGATGCTTTGCCAAGAGCTCGGGCAGCAAAAACCGGCCCCAGATGTCTTTGGTTGTTTCGTGTATAGCTTTCAATGATGGCATCTATCTGGTGGTTGGCAAAGGAGTTCTGAGCGACCTTTCTCCCTACAAACTGAGCCTTAATATCTTTTTCTTTAATCCCATAAAAATTTAGAAGCCGCAATGCAAACGTATCATCCCCGCTACCGCGAACTCCAAGGCCTACCTTCTTCCCTTTGAGATCCTGCATTGTTTTGATGGATGGTTTAGCTATAACCCGGATAGGCTGCCTAACACACTTGAACCATGCCTTGATATTGTAGTCTTTTTTATCGAAGGGCGGTAATTTCTGATTAAGCGCCCAAATATCATCTCCAAAAACTCGGGCCGCCGGGATCTCTCCACTGGCCATGCGTTTTATATTGCCTCTCGAAACCCCTGGGGAGACCACGCCCGTTGCTCTGACATTAGGCATCTTCTCGGTGATCAACTTGGCCAGAAAAGAGACTTCAGCGTACCATCTTCCCTGTGAACTGGCTCCGGCCATGGTAAAGTACACGACATCTTTTGCAACCGCTGAGGTCGCAAAGCCTAAAACCGTTAAGAAAACCACGGCCAATAATAAAAATTTACCTTTACACATTTTTTTACCCTCCTTTTTAATGTTTGCTGGTTGCCTTTGGTCAATTTTTTAAAAACCAATATTTGAGAATTTTACTCTTACCTTTTTGACCCTCCTTTCTGCATCAGTTAATGTTAATGAATTCGTAAAAATGCCTTTAGCACAAAATCGCACTGGGAATCAATTGAATAAAATCATCCCTCGATAAAAGATCTAAAACCTCGCTGATCAGTGTTCTCCCTATTCCTAAAAATTAACTTAACTCCAACCCAGTAAGTGGCTTTTCATTCGAAATCTTATATTTTGATGGTTTTATGTGTATTATCAATAAGTTATTATACCACAAAATGGAGTCCATTACTATTTAACAATACATAAAATAAAGATTTCTCACCTTTCTAAATTATATTTAGGGGTGCGAAACTTGAGTTAATTATTAACATAGCGTGCCATAGTAGAAATCCACAATCCGCAAGATTTCATTACACAATACATACGAGACTGTCGAAAAACCCTAAAACCATAGTTTTGGGGCTTGTAAGTATTTGATATTGTTATATGTGAATTTCAATAAACGCAATAATTGTACTTTTTCGACAGTCTCTACAGTAATCATAACAATATCAAAGTTTAGGGGCGGAGGTCAAATTTTTGGCTGATTCAACTTCACAGGGACAAGGGAACAATATCTTGTTGGTTAAGTTGAGAGCGTTGAGGCTACATCTAAACGTCGGCCTTTACCAGATCCTGAGAATTGATAATCTATGATGGCCCTCTTGTTGTTAAAAATGGGATTCTATACTATCGAGCTAGAAGCCGAGTCCTGAGATCCCTCCGGGCACAGTGGGACTGGTGCCAGCCATATTGAAGAAGAAGCGATCGCCAAGCTCAGCAGCCATCATCGCTGCTGCTCTCAATCCCGTGCAGTGGGATACACCCACTCTCTTGACATCAAGGTCTTTC
>CAYTDY010000057.1:0-10789 GCA_964436665.1 uncultured Desulfobacteraceae bacterium | reverse complement strand
GAGTACTCTAATTACATTACTCTGATCTGTGCATCTCATGGGGGTCAGTCCAATGTTAAAAACTTTATTCAGTCTTATGCAATATTGATCCTGTTTTTCATAATTCCGATAGCCCTTTTTACAAATACAAGCTTACCATCTTCTAAATCATATCGTTTTGGATTTTGTATTTTGGTCATTTGTATTTATTTCTTGCTTCGTGCTTCGAATTTCGGATTTTCCCTTCAATATAGGGTTCAAGGATTCCCATCACCCTATCGAGGGCACCCTGATTTTGCTCCACAAATTGCTTAGCCCTTTTCCCTATCTGTTCTCTCTTATTTTTTTGTCCTAAGAGATCTAACATAACATGAAGCAATTCCGATTCATCAGCAACCATTTTACCTCCTCCACATTTAATCATTAACCTGGACATTTTGGCAAAATTATAGGTATAAGGACCAAAAATGACAGGCACACCAAAAAATGCCGGTTCCAAAAGATTATGCCCTCCTATTGGAGCAAGGCTTCCTCCGACAAAAGAAACATCAGCCAGGCTATATACCCGGTCCAATTCACCTAATGTATTAAGAATGAAAACGTTGTAGTTTTGGTTTTTTGCAGGCAATTCAGTTTTTCTTATGACCTTGAATCCAACATCTCTGGCAAGCTCAAAGACCTCATCAAACCTATAAGCATCTCTCGGGCCAATTATTAGAGAAAGATCAGGAAAAGATTTAAGGAGTTGACCAAAAACCTTTAATATGATCTCTTCCTCATTACAATGAGTGCTTCCTGCTACCCATATAAGTCCATTTTTCACATCTAAAAGCTTAAGCCATCTATTGCGCTCTTTATCCTTAAGATGCATCCATCTCCTATCAAACTTAATATTTCCAGTAACCCTGACCTTACCTGGAGAAAGCCCTCCCCTAATAATTCGAGATTTATCGAGCTCTGTTTGCATTAAAAGTAATTCTAATGACCCAAGCACCCTCTTTATTACAAATCGCCACCTTATATAGGATTTCCCGGTGTTGGGAGAAACCCTGCCATTCACCAGAATTGTTTTAACCCCCCCTTTTTTTAAGAATGAAATTAAGCCTGGCCAGATGTCTGTTTCCACCAAGATAAAGATAACTGGATTAATATGCTTTATCAGTCTCCTTATTGACCACCAGAAATCGAGAGGCATCGGTAATAGGTAGTCAACTTTTTTTTGAAGTTTTTTTCGTGCTATCTCTAAACCTGTAACTGTTTTAACGGAAAGGACAATCTCCCTTGACGAATACCTCTTTTTCAATGCTTCAATTAAAGGAATAGCGGATAGGACTTCACCCACTGAAAGGGCATGGACCCATAGCCTGCCAGCTTCTGATTCTCCAATATCTGGAAGGTTGAGTCCCAGCCTTTCTTTAAAACGACCTCTATTTTTTAAAAGATAAAGGGGGAAAGAAATGATAAGGATAAACGTAGCTAAAAAATGGTAGAGGATAAGCATTTTGCTGGTTGCTGATTTCCGGCCCCTGGTTTCTGGTTAATGAGTAACATCATTTTCAAACCCTCAAAGGTAGCTCGATTATAAACTTTGTACCCTTTGGTGTATTATCCTCAACCCTGATAAAACCATTATGATCAGTGACTATCTTGCTAACTATAGTGAGCCCCAGTCCTGTACCAGACTTCTTTGTAGAAAAATATGGTTCAAAAAGTCTTTCTTTGTCCCTATTCGATATACCAGTGCCGGTATCAACAACTTCAACCCTGGCAATCCTCAATGCCTTGTCATAGAATAGTTTAATGCCAATCTTTCCTTTATCAGGGATGGCTGCAACAGCATTATCTAATAGATTAATCATTACACGTTTTATCTGTTCTCTATCAAATTTAAATTTAGGAATATCATCATTGTCAATAAACTCGAATGTTATATTTTTATGGGCATCTTTATACAATAAAATTGCATCCTGAATTATCTGCTTTATATTATCTTGCGCCGGCTTAGAAGCTGGCATACGGGCAAAATTGGAAAATTCATTTACCAATCCCTTCAACTCTTCAACATTGTCTATGATCAACCGTGTACATTCATCAAAAACAGTTCCATCTTCTTTTGCCAAGCGTTCACCATACTTTCTTCTCAACCTTTGTGCTGAAAGCTGGATTGGGGTTAATGGATTTTTTACCTCATGTGCGATACGTCTGGCTACCTCTCTCCATGCAGCCATTCTCTGTGCCCTTTCTAATTCAGTCAGATCCTCAAATACTGCAACTAATCCAAGATAATTATCTTGATCATCCCTCAAAACACTCAACGATACCAGCAGCTTTAAAGAACGCCCTTTTATTGAGATGCCTATCTCTTTTTGGATAAATTCTTTTTTAAAAAGGTTTTTATCCGCTGCAAACCCACTTATAATTGATCGGTGTTTAGGATCCAAAACATCCTGGTAACCCTTCCCTATTATTTCCTTAGCAGAAATATTGAGCATCTTCTCAGCAGACTTATTTATTGTTGAAATCACCCCCCGAGAATCTGCAGATATAACACCAGCAGCTACATTTTCTAAAATAGTTTCCATATAGAGCCTGCGCTGATCTGATTCCTTATTGCTAATGATCAAATCCTTGTTAACAATATCGAGTTTGCTTTTGCCTTCTCTAAGGTCCTTTGTCATCCTGTTAAATGAATCGACAAGAACTCCCATCTCATCCTTGGATTCCAGATCAATATGAAAGCCATAATCACCAGATGCTATCTTGTTAGTAGCTTTAGCCAGTTCCTCTATCGGGACTATAATCCCTTTTGACAGATAAAAACCAAACCAAATGGCCGAAAAGATGACCAAAAGTGTAACAATGGACAGAGCAATCAACGGGATTAGCTTTATAGGCCTCTTGAGCATCTTTACTTGTTTGTAATTTTGTAAGCCTTTATTAATAGTCACCAGCCTATTCAAAATCACTCCTGGGATAAATTTGGCAACCGCAATCACTCCTACCTGAGCCTTTGTCTCTGTCCGTGAAAATATGGGTACAATGCCTCTGACTAAATCTCCATATGAGGAAGTCTGAATAATCTTAATATCAGTTGAATCTTTGAAACTCTTGCGCAGGACATCAATGCTCAGATCCTTAAAGGGTTTGAAATCAACCCTGCTGTCATAGGAAACGGCTCTTGAGAGCAACTTTGATGAAAAGATCTGAATAGCGTCAAGGTTGTATTCCTTCCTTTTTTCTTCTATAAATGCCTGCATTATATCCGTCCTGGATAGCAACATATACCCTTCATGGGTAATTACGGAACTTAAGGTATTGCCAAAGCCCAGAACCTCATCTTCAATCCCTTTATAGTAGTCCTGACCAACTTCTAAGGACTTTTGAAGAGACTGTTCAATCTGAAGATTAAACCAATAATCAATGGAGAGAGAGATAAATTGTACCGAAACAAAAAAGATGATTATGGTTGGCAAAAGAGAGAGGATTACAAAGGCAAAAACGAGTTTGGCTCTGAGACTAGAGCCCATAACCCTTTTTTTTCTCTCAAAGACCAATTTTACCAGATTTCTCATGGTCAAAAAGAGGAGAAGAAGTAGTAAAATTACATTTATATTTATTAAGGCAAAGAGCAGGATGCTGTTAGCGATCGGTAACTCAATACCAAGATCAAAGATCTTGGTTCCCAGATAGGTAAGAAGGATAATGATGGGCAGTATAATGCCTATGATGATTATTTCTCGTCTACGCCTCTTTAAATCTTCATTTTTAGTATTTAAATATTTTTTCATTGATCTTAATACCTAAAAACAACTGAATACCAGTCTGTCTCAAAATCCCATAGGGATAGAAAAAAGAGGACATAGTTTAAGTAAAAAGGCAATTCAATCTTATCAAGCTCTGCCTTCATTCGTAACTGATAATGGACTCCCCTGTTAAGCCTATCGAGCCTGACCACCTTTAAGGCAACTACCTCTGACATTAATTTTTTAGCCTCATCAAAATTTTTAATTTTAACCCTTTTATCATTTTGTTCTTGTAAAAAAAGGCTAAATTCATTTTTCAATGTATTGTATTCTATGTTGTGTGTTAACTTAATATCCGCCATCTTACGATCAAACCATGTATTCTTAACCTCGTATAACTTGACGATAAAAGTAAATTTGGTTGAAATTCCATTCATGATAGCCTTGTTCATTTCTTCAGTAAAACAATCTCTTACATCAAAATAAACAAGTAGATGATCCCGGGTGTTAGTGACAATAATGTCTGATAAGCGAGCCTCTTTTGCCAAAGAAAGTTCAGGAAAGATACAGAAAAAAAGAAAGACAACTAAAGCACAATTGAAGTGCCTAAAATGCCTGGAGTGAGCTAAAATGCCTGGAGATATCAATTAAATACCTAAAGTTTAAAGTGAATACAACCCGTAAGTAATCCGCAGTGTACAATCCCTAATTCACAAGTTCCTTAATCCTATATCTCACATCATAAATCGCAAATAATTTGAGAGATTTTTAATAGGGTATTTCATAAATATATTGGTTATATCATAGAAAAAAGGAGGGATTATTGCAAGATTTAATAAAAGGGATTGATTTTGAGTTACGAATTTAGGGATTGGGGGAAATGGAAAATATGGAGTAAGCAGTAAGCACTAAAGACCTCTTCGCTGCCTACTGCTACTGCTTACTGTCTTAGGCAGGGACCAAATCAAGGGTACCAAAAGATGGTGTTTTAACCTTTATTTTTCCACACTCTTCTTTATTCTTAAATTGCACTACCTTCCAACATTTATCTTGTGCCATAAATTTCTTAAGCAATTGTTGGTTTAAAGAATGCCCTGATCTTTCTACTACAAAATGCCCTATTACTACATGGCCAACAATTGCTAAATCACCTATGAAATCAAGGATCTTATGCCTTACAAACTCATTTTTATACCTTAGACCATCCTCGTTTAATATCCTGAATTCATCCATAACAATAGCATTATCCAGTGATCCACCCCTTGCCAGACCATTATTTTTTAATGTCTGAACGTCCCTCAAGAAACCAAATGTCCGTGCCCTGCTGATTTCTTGAATGAATGTAGATTGTGAAAAGGATATCTCATAAGCCTGATCTTTTATTAAAGGATGGTCAAAGTTGATGTTATAAGTTATCTTCAACTCATTGGAGGGATAAAGCCGAACAGATCGATTACCATCCTCGACTTTAATTGACTTTTTTACAATGAGAAATCTTTTGTAATTATTCTGTATAGTAACACCGGCATTTTTAAGTAAAAAAACAAAAGGGGCAGAACTTCCATCCATAATAGGAACTTCTTCGCCATCAATCTGTACTAAAGCATTATCTATCCCCATACCAAAAAAGGCAGCCATAATATGTTCTATTGTGGAAACACTATATCCGTTAAAACCGATAGTGGTGGCCATATTCGTCTCAACTACATTATCAAAAGAGGCCTTGACATTACAATTAGGTGATATATCATTGCGTTCAAAGGTTATACCATTGTTCGGTGGTGCAGGCCTTACGATAAGCTTTACCTTTTTGCCAGAATGAAGACCTATTCCTGTACAACTTATTTCCTCTGCAACTGTCCGCTGTCTTAAATCCATTGTAATTCCTTTTATAATAAATACATAAAGGGAAAAATAAATTCACTAAAAAAACATAACTATAGAAAGCAAATTATGTGCCATCGATAAAAAAATTCTTAAAAATGCAGATAGATATAGTTAACATCTTGAAATTAATGGTGATTATTTAAAATATCTTAACTGAAATATCTGTTTCTTTATCTCTTTAATGTGTTAAATTTAACACATATTTTGTGTCTGGTTGATACAATCTCATATGTTTTTTTCGGCAGTGTCCGTTGATAGTTGTTCGTTGTCCTTTGTCTAAAATACAAAATTTAAGTAATTCGGGTGGATAGAAAAAAAGAATGCAGGAATATTTCACCTCATCTAACTGCTTATAATATATAAACAACTGACCACTGACAACGAACTGACAACGAACGACTGACATTACACTTTTTTTCTTGTATTTAGGTAAGATTTAAATCTAATATTTAGACCATGTTTCAGGCCTATCGCTATCTTTCAATAGTAATAATCCTTATTGTTATTAGTGGTTGCTATCCTTTCAAAAAAGAAATTAAGGAGCCAGACAAGGCACTTAAAAAGGTAAGGTATTTCTGGCCAAAATTCCAAGACGACATGGATATAGATTCCCTTGCACTATCTATTGAAAGGAGCCTGCAATACCTGAACCGTCTGAAAGATGATACCCTTTTTACCTTTGGGCCTGATAAATTTCAGGTTAAACATATCAGACAATCTTTGAAAACCTTTTTACTGATTGCCAGGCAAAACTCTGATATTAAAAAATTTAATAGGGCGCTACGTAAAAAATTTTTTCTATACAGGGCAGCCGGATTTCGAGGAAACAAAAAGGTTCTTTTTACTGGATATTTTGAGCCAATCCTTGATGGAAATCTTGAGCGTGATTCTCTATACAGATATCCAATTTACAGAAGGCCGGATGACCTATTTACAATTGATTTGGGACTTTTTCGCCCTAAATTTAACGGCCAGCGCATTATGGCCAGAATAGATGGTCAGCAACTTATACCTTATCATACAAGGAAAGATATAGCAGAAGGAAAGGTTTTAGAAGGGAAAAAACTCGAAATCGCCTGGCTAAAGGATCCTCTGGATATAGCTATATTACAGATTCAGGGTTCAGGAATTATAAAATTACCCAATGGAAATAAAATCAGGGCTGGTTATAGTGCCTCAAATGGGCATCCTTATAAAAGTATAGGCAGGTATATGATAGATAAAGGATACATTGAAGCTGATAATTTATCACTTCAAGCAATCAGATCTTATCTTAAGAACCACCCAGATATTAAGGCAGAGATATTGAATTATAATCCATCTTATATCTTTTTCCGATTACTTGATAACGGGCCACTCGGAAATATTAGTGTTCCTTTGACACCTGGACGATCTCTTGCCCTTGATAATAGGCTGTTCCCAAAAGGTGCCCTGGTATACATTTGCTGCCAGAAACCTATTATAGGAAAAGATGGAAATATTGCTGGGTGGATTCCTTTTTACCGGTTTATGTTGAATCAAGATACTGGGGGGGTTATAAAAGGTGCAGGTAGGGCAGATATTTTTTGGGGTAGCAACCCATATGCGGAATTAGCTGCGGGTCACCTTAAACATGAAGGGAAAATGTATTTTTTAGTAGAAAAACCAGATAACCAATAAAACTTTTATAATTGAGTAATTGTGAATTTAGGGATTGGAAGTATCAGTGAGTTGAGTAGTTAAGATTTTATCTGGTTTGATCACTTTAGGCACTTCAAACTTGATGGTCTCGTAAAAAGTCTTTTCACTGGTCATTGCGAGGAGCGAAGGGACGAAGCAATCTCCTGATTTCAAGGTGTTACCAACAATGAAATTGCTTCGCTACGCTCGCAATGACATCAAGAGGGACTTTTTACGAAGCCGTCAAATTTTGGTCCTAAATAGAAAATTTTGAAAAATCAGCTACCTGCAAAAAAAACTGATGCAGGTTTTTTAGAATTCCAAGCCTGTTTTCTCTTACCCTTTTATCTTCTGCCATGACCATTACTTCGGAAAAAAATTCATCTACATGCTTAATTATTCCAGACATTACATTCAAGGCCTCAAAGTAATTTTCTCCTTCTATCTCTTTTTTTGCTTCATCTTTTACTGCCTGAAATGTTTTCCATAAACCTTCTTCACTTTTATGCTCAAATAACTCAGGATTCACCCTATACGTTTCTTCAAAACCTTTTCCTATGTTAATGATCCGTTTAAACGCCATAGCTAAGGTTTCAAAATCTTTAGAAATGTCTCGAAATCTTTGTAAAGCTTCGATTTTTTTCTCTACTTGATGGAGGAAATTAAAATCGATAGAAATTACTGCCTCTATAAAATCTTGCATAATTCCTTTAGATAACAACATATTCTTAAAGCGTTCCTTTATAAAATTAATCACTTTATTTGTAACATCTTTTGGGTCAAATGAAATAGTTTCATTAAGAATAGATGCTGATTTATTAATGAGTTCCTGAAAGGAAATAGCAATCTTTTTATCTCTCACTATCCTAATAATAGCCAAGGCCTGTCTCCTGAGTGCATATGGGTCAGCTGTTCCGTCAGGCTCAAGACCCAGCACAAAAAATCCCACAATTGTGTCCATCCTATCAGCCATACCCACAATTGAGCCAATAAGAGATCCAGGAAGCTTAGATTCAGCCTGAACAGGTAAATAATGATCTGCAATAGCCAGGCATAAATCTTCATGATGCCCATCCAGTCGGGCATATTCTTTTCCCATTACACCCTGAAGGGAAGGAAATTCCATTACCATCTCAGTAACCAGATCGCATTTACATAACTTTGCAACAAGTCCAACATCATGTATCTTTTCTGGCACTATTTGTTCAGCCAAGTATTCGGCTAATCGGGTAAAACGTTGTACCTTAGCAAAGGATGTCCCTAACTCTGCCTGATAGATAACTGTTTTTAAATCCTCCAGTCTATCCTCAAGAGGCCTTTTTCTGTCCTCCTTAAAAAAGAAATCTGCATCAGCCAACCTAGCCCGAAGGACTCTTTCATGCCCTTTTCTAACAATAGATTCATCCCTTGCAACCGTATTGTTAACAGCCACAAAATTGGGCATCAATCGTCCCTCTTGGTCACAAATGGAGAAATATCTCTGATGCTCTTTCATGGCCGTAATAAGCACAATATCAGGCAGATCAAGGAATACCTTATCAAAACTGCCGCAAATAGCAGATGGAAATTCCACCATATTGGTCACTATGGACAACAATTCGGGGTCTTCCATAGGTGTTCCCGATACCGCCTTTGCCGCCTTAATGACAGATTCTTCTACTGCCCCTTCCCTTTCTCTGTAGTCTATAATCACAAAGCTTTTTCTCATTTTTTGTAGATAATCTTGGAGGTCATCTACTTCCATAATCTGGGGTGCCATAAACCTATGGCCTCTGGTTTTTTTTCCGCTCCTAACCCCAGCGATTTCAAAGGGAATAACCTCACCATTAAAAAGTGCCAGTACCCAGTGTATAGGCCGAACAAAAGAGAATCCTCCACTTCCCCAACGCATTGACTTTGGCCAGGGAATATTCGCAATCAATTCAGATAAAATCTCGGGTAGGAGATCTATTGTTGGTTTCCCGGGCATCTTACGCCTAACATAGAGGTACTCGCCTTTGGGTGTTTCTAAAAACTGTAGCTCATCAACAGAAACACCCTGTTTTTGGGCAAAACCCAAGGCCGCCTTTGTAGGGTTTCCATCTTCATCAAAGGCAACCTTTTTTGGAGGCCCTGTCATCTCCTGAACCGTATCTTCTTGCTTATCGGCAATGGCCTTTCCGACCAAAACCAGTCGCCTGGGAGTCCCATAGGATTGAAGGTCTTCTCCTATCTCTATCCGGTTATTTCTTAAATAAGATTCTCCCAGCCGCCTAAGCTCTTCTAAACCTCTCTCGAGATAGTCTGAGGGAATTTCTTCCGTGCCTATTTCCAATAACAGTTCAGCAAACATATATCCTCTCTTGTTATTCTTCAATCTTCAATATTCAATCGTCAATCAATAAGGGATATCCCATCTCTTCTCTCTGCTTTAAATAATTTTTTGCTACCAAACTAGCCAATTCCCTAATCCTTCCAATGAAAGCTGTCCTTTCCGTAACACTGATGGCCCCCCTCGCTTCAAGGATATTAAATATGTGGGAACATTTGAGGCAATAATCATACGCTGGCAGCACAATCCCTTTTTCACTCATTCTTAGGGATTCCTTCTCACACATCTCAAACATCTTTAAAAGCATATCCACATCAGCAATCTCGAAACAATACACAGAGTTTTCCCATTCCCCTTTTTTATGGACATCCCCGTAATTAACCCTTTCGTTCCATAAAAGATCATAAACACTCTCTTTTTCCTGCAAATGCATGGCTATTCTTTCCAGGCCGTATGTTATTTCCACAGAAATCGGGTCTAACCTGATGCTGCCTGCTAATTGAAAATAGGTAAATTGGGTGATTTCCATGCCATCCAGCCAAACCTCCCACCCAAGGCCTGATGCGCCAAGGGTGGGAGATTCCCAGTCATCCTCTACAAAGCGTATATCGTGATCCAGGGGATCGATTCCCAGGGCCTTTAAACTTTCCAGATAGAGCTCCTGAATATCAATCGGGGAAGGTTTTATGATCACCTGATACTGGTAATAATGCCCCAGACGGTTTGGATTCTCTCCGTATCTGCCATCTGTAGGCCTTCTTGAAGGTTCTACATACGCAACAGACCAGGGTTCTGGACCCAACGCCCTCAAAAGAGTAGCAGGATTAAAGGTCCCTGCCCCAACCTCCAGGTCATAAGGCTGCTGGATCAGACATCCTCTGTCTGCCCAGAATCTTTCCAAGGCAATAATCAATTCCTGAAATGTCATAATAATAGTTGCTCGTTATTGGTTGTCTGTTGTTTGGCCAATGTTAATAACTTAAAGAAATATTTCACCGCAGAGACGCAAAGATCGCTGAGGTTTAGTTATTTTTTGCTTTCCGCTGACCCCAGTTAAATAAACTTCGTATTTAACGGGGCAAGGACAGCGGAAAGCAAAAAACTCAGTCCGCCAAGGCGGACTACTCCTTTAATTCGTTTACAACTCGGACTATACCATCCCGCATTACTGGCACATTAAAATTTAGAAGCAATCCCAAATTAAGGCCTG
>CAYTDY010000056.1:0-10963 GCA_964436665.1 uncultured Desulfobacteraceae bacterium | reverse complement strand
GACGTCCAATCAAGGCCTTTCCGAATGTCTCCCTCTCGCAGGCATAATTAAAGGACAAATCAAGGGCTGCCTCTGCTATTCCCAGGGCAAGGGCAGCAATGCCTGGCCTGGACATATCAAAGTCCTTCATAGCGATAACAAAGCCCTCCCCTTCTTTCCCAAGCCTGTTTTCTTCTGAAACCCTAACATCCTCCAGAATGACCTCTGTAGTATTACTCGCTCTGAATCCAAGTTTATCCTCTGTTTTTCCAATAGATACTACCTTTTGTTCCCTCTCGACTATGAAGAATGTCAATTCTTTTTCAGCAGTCTTAGCTAAAACAGTATAGAGTGATGCTACTCCTCCATGTGTGGCAAAGCATTTATAACCATTTAAGATATATTCACCGCTATCCCTTTGTGCTGTAACCCTTATGCCTGCCACATCAGAACCTGCATAAGGTTCTGTCACCAGGTAGGCTATGAGTTCCTCACCTTTTGAAAAACGAGGGAAAAAGCGATCCTTCTGGCTCTGGTTTCCTGCGACTATTATAGGAAAACTTCCAACTGCCTGAATAATAAGCATCAATGCTGAAGAGGCACATGCCTTTGCTATCTCCTCAACACACAGACAAAACATAAGGGTTTGTCCTTTTCAAGTCCACCATAAGAGGGGGGAAGAAATATCTGAAGGAGACCCATTTCCCCAAAAAGGCGGACAATATCCCATCGAAAGATACCTTCCCTATCAATCTCAGATGCTATAGGGGCTATCCGCTCCTTTGCTACCTTCTTCACATTCCCCAGGATAATCCTTTGTTCCTCATTAAGCTCAAACATAACTATTTAATAAAACCTGCCATGGTCGTTAGAGAACTCGAAGGCCACTTTTTTTACTAAAAGCCCTAACTCATCTTTTCTGTTCCCTTCTTTCTCCAAACGAAAAGATGGACAGGCAATGGTGAAACAACCTAATAACCTATTATCTTTATCATAAATTGGTGCAGATATTCTGCAGACCCCCTCCCGAAGCTCCTCAAAATCGTAAGCATATCCCTTGGCCTTTACTTCCTCAATCTCTCTCTCGATCTGCTCAAAGTCATAAATGGTATTGACAGTTAAACGCGGGAGTCCTATTTTTCTTACAACTCTTTTAATTTTTTCCTTTTCCATATGTGCCAAATATACCTTCCCAGGTGCCGTAGCATGAAAGTAGGGAATAACACTTCCAGGATGCGAATAGAGTCTAATGGCATCGGCCCCTTCAACCTGCTCAACAAGTACCAATTGGTCCTGGATCTGCACATCGAGCTCCGTAGTCTCACCACTTAACTCTGATAACCTCTCCAAATATTCTAGGGCCAAAGATCTATAGCCAATACCTCCCATCAATGTGTTATTCATATAGAGAAATTGAAAACCAAGCCTGTAGGTTCGCCTTCTTTCATCAAAATAAACATAACCCCGATCCTTAAGCACATTTAATATCCGCCATAAGGAAGATGAAGGAATATTTATATCCTTTAATATTTCAGCAAAACTAAGCTCTTTGTTTTTCAGAGCCAAAATTTCCATTACATCAAGCCCTCTTGATAGGGCAGGAGCAAGCGATTTAAGTTCTTTTTGCATTAGCTTAATTAATAAATTTTATAAAAACATTCCCAACAAAAGAATAGCAAAAACCTTTTTAGCTTATAATTTCTGAATCTTTGAATAATCTTATATATCCTTTGGCTCTGATAATTTTATATTTTTATATTGATCAATTTTATACCATATATGAAATTTATTTGTCAAATAAATAATCTTTATTTTAAAAAATATAAATATTAACAATAGATTTAAGTGAGATTAATAGAATAATTTAATGTATTATATTAGATAGTTAAGATTTAAACCTAAAGTTATTAAAAGAAAAATCAAATAAAAATATATTTTTATTATAATTTTTACATTGAAAATATATTTTAAATATAGTAACGATAAATCTACCTATGGAATTTATTTTATGAAAAAATTTGAATAAATTAGTGGAGAAATAGAAAATGATAATAGATTTAACAGATGAACAAAAAGAGATCAGAAAAGCAGCCAGAGAATTTGCTCAAGGAGAATTTGATCCCCTGAAAGCAATGGAATTAGATGAAAGACATGAATTTCCCAGAGATTTATATAAAAAGGCTGCTGAGTTGGGTTTCATAGGTCTAAATTATCCGGAGGAATATGGTGGAGGAGGAGCTGGTATTTTAGAAAACGTTTTGATCGCAGAGGCTTTTTGTCAGGCTGATTCAGGTATTGGTCTGGCACTTCATCTGGCCTTTATCCCTGCTAAGATAGTCCAACAATCCGGTAATGAAGACCAAAAGAGGAGAATTTTACCAAAGGTGGCAAGTGGTGATTATGTATCCGCTGTCTCCTTTACCGAGGCTAACCATGGAAGTGACCTAAGAAAGGTCGAAACAGTAGCAGTTGACAAGGGCGACCGCTTTATCCTTAATGGTACCAAAATTTTTACCACCAATGCTACCTATGCAGATTTTTTTGTTGTCCTGGTGCAGACAGACCCTGAAGCACCCCCTGGGAAGGGAATGGCTACGTTACTCATAGAAAAAGAGGAAAAATTTAGTAACAATGGCACAATGGAAATAAACGAAATGCCAGGCAAGATGGGCCTCAAGATGGTTTCTACTGGAGAAATAAGCTTTAGGGATTATGAGGTACCAAAGGAGAATCTCATAGGAGAAAAAGGTAGGGGTCTTATAAATTTCCTTAATTTTGTAGACGAATCTCGGATTGAAATTGCCTCCCAATCTCTTGGTATAGCCGAAGGTGCCTTTTTAAAGGCCCTTTCACATGCTCGAGAGCGAGAACAATTCGGAAAACCTATAATTGAATTTCAAGGTATTGGCTTTAAGATTGCACGAGCGTTTGGTGATCTAATGTCTGCCAAATCCCTTATTTATTACGCTGCCAAGATGTATGATACAGGCAGTAAACAGTATAAAAACCTTATCCCTATGTTTACCTCTATTGTAAAATACCATGTTCCAGAACATGCAAAAGAGATAATTGACCACACTATTACTGTATTTGGTGGTTATGGTTATTTTTTAGAACAAGATGTTGAAAGACGCTACAGGGATAACCGGATAGTTGAAATGTATGAAGGAACTGTTGAGGTTCAGCTAAATAACATTGTTCGCACATTGAAGACAGTCAACCTTGACTTCTTAAAAGAGATGCTAATTTAGCGCTTCAGATTATTTTCTATATATTTGACAATATCATTAGTGTAGGTGCCCGGGCCAAAGACCTCAGCTATACCTATTTCTTTCAAAGGAGGTATATCCCCATCTGGAATAATACCTCCTCCAATCACCAGAATATCATCTACCCCCTTTCCCTTTAACAATTCCATTATCTTGGGAAAAAGAAAGTCATGGGCGCCGGAAAGTATACTTAGGGCAACAACATCTACATCTTCTTGAATAGCTGTCTCCACAATCTGTTCCGGGCTCTGCCTTAAACCGGTGTAGATTACCTCCATTCCTGCATCCATTAATGCATTGGCAATAACCTTTATGCCTCTATCATGGCCATCCAGACCAGGTTTAGTAGCTAAAACTCTAATTTTTCTTTTATTATCCATCCTTGATCACCCCCATAATTGTCATGGTTAATTAGTTAAATGGTTAAAAGGTTGAGTGGTCCGGTTTTTCCTACTCAACTACTCGACAACTTAACCAAGAACAATCAACTGGCATTACCCAATGGTGCTTACTGGCTGATATTCTCCAAAAACATCCCTTAATGCGTCGCAGATTTCTCCCAAAGTGGCGTAAGCCTTCACTGCATCTAAAATGATGGGCATCAGGTTGTCTTTCCCTTTCGCAGCATTTCGTAATTGACTGAGTATATCCTTCACCCTTGCATTGTCTCGCTCGGATTTTAGCCTTTTCAGCCTTTCCATCTGAGAAATCCTCACGGCAGGATCTACCCTTAATAGATCTTTTAGAGATTTTTCTTCTACCTGAAACTTGTTTACGCCAACAACCACCCTCTCGCCCTTCTCAATCTCTCTCTGGTAACGATATGCACTATCCTGGATTTCCCTTTGTATAAAGCCCTGCTCAATAGCAGATGCTGCCCCACCAAGCTCGTCAATTTTATCAATATATTCTTTAGCCCTATTAAAAATCTCTTCCGTTAACTCTTCAATATAATATGACCCACCTAATGGGTCTACCGTATCAGCAACACCAGACTCATAGCCAATAAGCTGTTGAGTCCTGAGGGCAATCTGAACCGCCTCTTCACCAGGTAATGCAAAGGCCTCATCCATTGAATTTGTATGGAGTGATTGTGTGCCACCCAAAACAGCAGAAAGCGCCTGAAAGGCCACTCTTACTATGTTATTCTTTGGTTGCTGTGCAGTGAGGGTGCAGCCAGCTGTCTGGGTATGAAACCTCATCATCATTGACCTTGGATCCTTGGCCTTGAATCTGTCCCGCATAATTGTTGCCCATAGTCTTCTTGCAGCTCTAAACTTTGCAATCTCTTCTAAAAAATCAAGGTGGGCATTAAAAAAGAATGAAAGTCGTGGACCAAACTCATCTACATCTAATCCGGCTTCTAATGCCGCCTCCACATAAGCAATGCCATCGGCCAACGTAAAAGCTACCTCCTGAACCGCAGTGGAGCCTGCCTCCCTGATATGATATCCACTAATACTGATTGTATTCCATTGAGGAACCTCTCTTGAACAGAATGAAAAAATATCTGTGATAATCCTCATGGATGGTTTAGGAGGGAAGATATAAGTCCCCCTTGCAGAATACTCTTTTAGTATATCATTCTGAATAGTTCCCCTTAAGTCCTTTGAGGCTACACCCTGTTTTTCAGCCACGGCTATATACATGGCCAAAAGTATAGCGGCCGGGGCATTTATGGTCATCGATGTACTAACCTTGTCTAAGGGGATCTGGTCAAAAAGTATTTCCATATCTTTTACTGAATCAATGGTTACACCAACCTTGCCTACTTCCCCCTGGGCAAGTGGGTGATCTGAATCATATCCTATCTGGGTTGGAAGATCAAAGGCCACTGATAGGCCGGTCTGGCCCTGTTCTAAGAGGAACCTGTATCTCTTATTCGTGTCTTCAGCAGTAGCAAAACCTGCATATTGCCGCATAGTCCATAATCTGCCCCTGTACATAGTAGGTTGAACCCCTCTTGTAAAAGGATACTCCCCGGGCAAACCAAGCTCTTTCATATATTCAAAATCATCTACATCTAAAGGCGTATACACTCTCTTTAAAGGGATACCCGAGGTATTAGCAAAATCAGCCTTTCTTTCAGGTCTTTTTGCTAATTTGGGCTCCAGTTTGTCGGTCCATTTTTTATATTCCTCTTTTATTTCCTTAATTTCTTTTTCATCAAACATATTTTCTTAACCTCCTTTCATTATCCTGCAAGTGCAATAAATACACCCGCAGCCACTACTGTACCTATAACACCTGCCACATTGGGACCCATGGCATGCATGAGTAAATAATTTTTTGGATCATACTTTGCACCCATCACCTGGCTTACCCTGGCTGCCATAGGAACAGCAGATACACCAGCAGAACCAATTAAGGGATTTATCTTTTCTTTGGTAAAAATGTTCATAAATTTTGCCAGAAGTATCCCGGCCGCTGTAGAAAAGGCAAAGGCTACAAGACCCATAATGAATACGAATATCACCTGCGGCTTGAGGAAGGCCTCCGCGGACATCGTCGCTCCCACGCTGATACCAAGCAATATGGTGACAATATTCATTAGCTCATTAGACGCTGCATCTGAAAGCCTTTTTACCACACCACACTCCTTAAAGAGATTTCCCAACATAAACATGGCCATGAGTGGTGCAGAGGCTGGCACAATAAGACAGATAACAATGACTGTCACCAAGGGAAAAAGGATCTTCTCCTTCCTTGAAACTGGCCTCAGCTGCCTCATCTTAATCTTTTTTTCCTTCTCGGTGGTAAGGAGCCTCATGATAGGGGGCTGAATGATTGGAACAAGTGACATATAAGAGTAAGCTGCCACAGCAGTTGCCCCTAATAGGTGGGGGGCAAGGTGGACTGTTGTGTAAATAGTTGTCGGCCCATCAGCACCGCCAATTATGCCTATTGAACATGCCTCTGGGATTTTAAAACCAAGGATCAGGGCCCCAAAAAAGGCAACATAGACACCGAACTGGGCTCCAGCGCCTAATATAAGGGTTTTGGGATTGGCGATCATAGGCCCAAAATCTGTCATGGCACCAAGGCCCAAAAAGATAAGGGGTGGGATTATCTCCCACTCTAATCCATAATGGTAAAATTTCCATAAAAGTCCTTCCCCTTCCTGCATAAGAAATGTCAGGGGTAAATTTACAACTAATATACCAAAACCAATGGGCACTAAAAGGAGAGGCTCATAATTTTTAGTTATTGCCAGGTATATAAAGAAAAAGGCAATAATCCACATAATAAGGTTGCCTATAGTTAGGTGCACAACACCGGTGGTCAAGACCAAATCAAGCATAATCTACCTTTTCTCGTTACCTTCTTTTTCTATACCCTTTAAGATCTTCCCAAATGCATATATTGCCGCTATCAGTATTGCAAGGGATGCGAAAACAGCGCTTAGGCCAAAGGAAAATATCTTTAAGGCAAGATTCCAATCGATCATATGGATGTTCTCCCTTTAAAATTAATTATTTACTATTTTCCGCATTTTATATCAGCATCAGAATAATTGAGATATTGATAAGATATTGATAAAGCTTTTAAAGGGTACTTGAGATAAAATTGCCCTGCCGATGACTCGACAGGGCCTTTGATTAATACTATGAAAAAGCCATGTGTCTATTCGATCACCACTAAAACATCATCGGCCCCAACTGAATCTCCTTTCTTACATTTTACCTCTTTAACCTTTCCCAATGTTGGAGCTACTATGGGCATCTCCATCTTCATGGCCTCAAGAATAAGAAGCTCATCATCTTCATTAACCGTATCACCAACCTCAACCTTTACATCAATTATCTTTCCCGCCATGGGGGCTGTTACATCACTCACTTTTCATACCTCCTTCTCTTTTATCTAATGAAATATCTCAAGGCAGACCCTTGACTATCACCTCTTTTTAACAGACTGACTTTGTAAAGTTATATTTTAGTTATATTTTGATACTTTGACGTGCACCCTATTGTCAAGAAAAAATTACGATTATTAGTGCACGATTTATGGTTTTTATAATTTGAGTCTACTTAATATTAGCAAATAGAGATATATTCAATCAGGTAATTTACTCAAAAACAACAAAACCACACCCATTTAGGAATGGGGGTGGTTTTGTTTGTGCCTATTTCCTATGTTCAGTAGGGAAAAATACCTAATTAAAGGAATGTGGCATCATATAAATTACAAATGCAATATTTATATCTATATTTCGAAGAATAAAAAGGTTGTCTTCTTTTTAGACCATCTAAGTTTTGAGATCCATTAAGCTTTGTCAAGGATAAAGTAAGGAAAGGCCTAACTCAGCAAGCTGATCTTTATCTACTTTTGAAGGAGCATCGGTTACTGAACAGGTTGCCCGCTGGGTCTTAGGAAAGGCAATTACATCCCTTAGAGATTCTGCGCCAACCATAATAGCCACAAGTCTATCAAAACCAAGGGCCATACCTGCGTGGGGGGGTGCCCCGTAGCTTAATGCCTCAAGAAAAAAACCAAACTTTTCTTGAATCTCTTCTTTCCCCAATCCCAATATACGGAAGATTTGGTTCTGCAAATCAAGAGTATGTATCCTGACACTACCTCCTCCTATCTCCTCACCATTAAGCACTAAATCATATGATCTTGCTCTTACTGCCTCTGGTCTTTCTGAAAGCAATGGCATATCTTCTTCAAGAGGGGCTGTAAATGGATGATGAACAGCTACATATCTCTTTTCATCCCTGTCATATTCCAGTAAAGGGAATTTAGTCACCCAGACAAATGAATAAGTTTTATCCTTAACCAAATCAAGCCTCTTGCTTATCTCAATCCTTAATAGACCTAATGCTTCATTAGCTGCCTGTTCCATATCAGACACAAATATAATAAGATCTCCTTCAACTGCTCCAAGTCTCTCTTCAACAGAACTTCTCATATCTGGAGTTAAAAACTTATTCAGTGTTGATTGCCAGCCATCAGGTTTGACCTTTGCCCAGAACAATCCCTTGTTTCCATAATCAGTTACTATAGAGTTTAATTCATCCAGCACCTTCCGGGAAAAAGAGACTCCCCCCTTTATATTTATTGCCTTAACAACCCCTCCATCCTCCATCACCTCTGTAAATACCTTAAAAGTTGAAGACCTAAGGAGATCGGATATATTTTTTAATTCCATGCCAAATCTGGTATCTGGCCTGTCTGAGCCATATAAATCCATGGCTTTTTTATATTCAATTCTTGGAAAAGGCTTAGAAACAGGGTAATTCAGAATCTTGGAGAATATATCTACCATCATCCCTTCAAAAACATCCATAACTCCAGCTTCATCTCCAAAGGACAGTTCAAGGTCAACCTGAGTAAATTCTGGTTGCCTATCAGCCCTTAGGTCTTCATCCCGGAAACATTTAACAATCTGAAAATAACGATCAAAGCCAGCCATCATTAATAGCTGTTTAAACAATTGTGGGGATTGGGGTAAGGCATAAAAAAATCCTTTACTGATTCGACTTGGCACAAGATAGTCCCGTGCTCCTTCAGGTGTACTTTTGGTTAACACAGGAGTCTCCACCTCCAAAAACCCCTCTCTGTTCATAAAATTTCTTATACCTAACGCTATTCTATGCCTCATAACAAGGTTATGAAAAAGAGCCGGTCTTCTCAATTCTAAATATCTGTATTTCAGGCGCAAATTCTCTGACGCATCAATCTTTCCATCAACCTGGAATGGGGGGACCTCTGTTTCATTCAATATCTTTAATTCCTTTACCTTAACCTCAATATCTCCAGTAGGCATGTCGGGGTTTTCCTGACCAGCCAGACGTGGCGTGACTTTTCCCTTCAAAGCTATAACCCATTCGTTCCGTAGGATAGCTGCCTTCTCATGACTGATCTCATCAATCGCTTCATCAAATATAATCTGGGTCAAGCCAAATCTATCCCTGAGATCGATAAATATCAATTTCCCCAGATCCCTGCGTCTATTTACCCATCCCATGAGGACGACATCGCGACCAATATCATCCTTCCTTAAACTGCCACAATCACTCGTCCTTTTCCAATCTCCGATGGTATCTATACTCAACTTATCTCCTTCAATTTTATGAGTTCATCAATCACTGTGTCGAGAGGAATCTCTATCTGCTCCTTGGTAAACATATCCCTCAGGATACCCTTCCCTTTCACCAGCTCATCTTCCCCCACAATGAATACCTTTCTGGCTTTCAGTCTGTCTGCATGCCTCATCTGGGCCTTGAGCCCAAACGATTGATAATCCATCTCACATTTAAGGCCACCTTTTCTCAGTTCCTGCAACCAGATAAATGCCTTGTCTTCTGCCTCTTTACCAAGGGCTGCCAGAAAAAGATCCGGTCCTTCCTCTCTTCGTGAGGAATGCTCCTCCAAAAGCTCAACAACCCTCTCTTCCCCTATGGCAAATCCGATTGCAGGAATGTCTGGCCCACCAAATTCCTTCACCAGATTGTCATACCTGCCTCCACCTGCTACTGCATTCTGAGCACCCAACTCTTGTGTCTGCACCTCAAAGGTTGTCCTTGTGTAATAATCAAGTCCCCTCATTAAATGAGAATTTATCACAAACTCTACACCCAACTCTTTAAGGTATGCCTTCAGAGACTCAAAATGCTGATTGCACTCATCGCATAAAAAATCAAGCATGGATGGAGCATCTTTCATTACCTGAATGCATCTCTCCACCTTGCAGTCAAAAACCCTCAAGGGATTTGTCTCCATCCTCCTCTGGCAGTCAGGGCAAAGCTGTGAGGTATAGTTCTCAAGGTAACCCCTTAGCTCAGCCTGGAATGGACCTCTGCCTTTTGGGCAACCCAGTGAGTTAATATGGAGGTCAAGATCATTGAGTCCGAGAGAGGAAAAAAGGTACATAATCATAAATATCAGTTCACTATCCGATCTGGGGCCGGGGTCTCCGATAATCTCAACATTTATCTGATGAAATTGTCTCCTCCTTCCCTTCTGGGGCCTCTCATACCGGAACATCGGTCCTATGGTAAAGAGCTTGTGTACCGCAAGAGCCTCGTACAGTTTGTGCTCTATAAAGGCCCTTAGTACCGAGGCTGTAGCCTCCGGTCTCATTGCTACATAGTTTCCCTTCCTATCCTGAAAGGTGTACATCTCCTTGGACACAATATCTGTATCCTGGCCTATCCCCCGAGCAAAAAGTTCAGCTTTTTCTAAGACCGGGATTCTGATTTCCCTATACCCAAAGAGTTCAAATATTCGCTTCGCCTCTGATTCAATCCTATTCCAGGTTCCTACCTGATGAGGAAGTATATCCTTAAAACCTTTTACTGCCTTATATTGCAAAAGAGTTTCCCTTCTTAATCTATAATAACAATTTCTCCTTCTATCAAAGCCTTTTCTTCCAGTCAACAGTTTTACATTCATCCGCCAGACCCGCCTGCCATCCGGCGGGCAGACTTACGGCGGATTTATCTCAAGTAATTATAGCAAGTAAAATATGGCTATTTGATGGCTTGCAGTATCTGATAAACAGAGCTCTTAGGTATGGTTAGGAAGCCTGCTGTATATAAAAAATCTTTATTTCGCCTCACTCTGTTTTCAAGCGGGCCTCAACCTTCTTCTCTATGTCTTTTATTATAGTACTTAAAGTAGTGCTTTCAGTGACCGGCCCCAAGTTATTCCAACCCTTTAGCAAGGCATCCTTTTTTTTCTCTCTGAATTGTTCAAGGCTGATAACCAGC
>CAYTDY010000055.1:0-11005 GCA_964436665.1 uncultured Desulfobacteraceae bacterium | reverse complement strand
TGTTCGTACCTATCCCTGCAGCAAGCCAAAAAGTATTTTTAAAAATCGTCTGTTTAACTGTTTTGTTCTCTAACAAAAAACTCTTAAAATCAGTAAAGTTAAGGTTCATGCCTTAAACATTTTTCTTCTCCATCTGAAAATAAAGATTCAGGTAAGATAATTGCCAGTAAGCTTGTAACCTTTTTATCAAAAAATGCGAGTGGTGATCTGAAGATTATTGAGAGGGAAAATTTGCAATCTATCTTGAAAGAGATGCAGTTAGGTCAGACTGGATTGGTGGATATGGATACAGCTAAAAGAGTAGGTAAGATGAGGGGGATAGATACCTTTATCTTGGGGGATGTATTACATTTTTCCTCTAAAAGTAAAAATTATCCAAGCACAAACACTGTCAGGGTTCAAATAGATACCCGGACAGAGGATAATCCAGCCTTTGAAAGATGGCGGATTGTCCATCCCAAGCCTACTGAGGAGGAGATGAAAAAGGCTCCACCCATGAAAATAGAGAAACCTGTGTATAAGCTTTACACTTATGAGACTGGTAAGACCAAAATAATAAGCTTTATGGAGATAGCCTATAAATTAGTAGATACTCTTACTGGAGAAAACATCTTTACAAACACTGTTTCCGGTAAACTTTCAAAAAAGGATGACTATCATCATGGTCTACCTGCAGCCAACATAAAAGAAGATCCCTTAGAGCTTCCCACAGAGGTAGAGGTTTTGGATGAGTTGACGAACCAAAAGATCTCCGATGTTGGTTTAAGTGTTATAAAACATTTCCAGAGTCTGGAGTTGGTCTATTTTAATGAGGGAGAAAAACAATTCAAGAGGCGTAAATATGAAGATGCTATAGAGAGATATACAGATGCTATCTTTGATGAAAAGCTTAAAAGTTTATCAAGTCCAATATCTAAAAAATCCTCTGAGATGATTGCCAAACTGGTTCAGAATATGTAGGGAGCTGATAAATAGTCTCAATCTATTATTCATGTTTTTTGTTCATTCTCGCTAACTTTTTGTAGGGATGGTGATGAAAGCAAGATCATTTCTCTATATTTTTTTGCCTCTCATATTTATCATACTTGCCCTTTATGCAGGTTCAGCACATCCTTATAAGGCCAAAATTGCGGTTTTTAACTTTAATATTATTAACTTAGATGCAAGGGGTTATGACGCTACTGTTACTAACACCCTTATCAACTTTTTAGAGAGGGCTTCATCTCTAAATATCCTTAATCGTAAAGAATTAGAGGCCTTTTTATCCCTCAATGACCTTCAACAAAATGACGATCTTTCTAACGTGGTAAATATTGGAAACAGGCTTGGGCTGGATATGATTGTTGTGGGTAGCGTGAAAAAGAGTGGGTCTGTGATCAAGATTATATGTAAAATAGCTAAAATAGCAGAAAAATCTTTCATATATGATAAAAAACTTAGATCTTTTGGGGATTCTGGTTTAAGGGAGGAAATCAGGAGACTTAGCCTGGACATATCTAAGGTCATTGCCGGGAACATAGGGAAAGCAAAATTACCATCTCCTGATAAAGATATTGTAAAAACCCCGTTAAATATAGTGTCAAGACCCGGGAGCTCAAAAATCAGTCTATACTGGGAAGACAGTCCTGGTTCAAAATCTGCAGGGTATAAGATTTTCCGCAGCCAATCAGAAGAAGGTCCGTTTATGAAAATAGCCCAGATTACCCAGAGGGAATATATAGATAAGGGCTTAGATAAAAACACCGCTTATTATTATAGAATCAAGGCATTCGATACAAAGGGGAGGGACAGTGATTTTTCCAAGACGATCCATGCAGAGACAGCACTTACTCCAAATCCCCCAATTATTTTGGGCACCGAAGCTCATGTAAAAAGCATAAATATAACCTGGTCACCTAATCCAAACAAAAGTGCTGACCCAAGCAAACTCATGGGATACAAGCTTTATAGGGCAAAGACAGAAAAGGGTCCTTATAGGGAGGTAGCCAATCTCCTGGGGAAAGATTTAGGCCTGGGGATTGATACTGCTACAACCCTGGATAAATTATTTAAGATAAATTATCTGGATAAAAATCTGGCTGATGGAGAGGATTACTATTACAAGGTAAGCACTTACAATGAAAAAAATCTGGAAAGCGACCTCTCCAGCCCTATGGCAGGTAGATGTTTTCCTGTTGTAAAAGGGGTGTTGGCTGAGGGAGACATGATAAGGGAAATCAAGGTGAGTTGGAATGCAGCCACCTCAGAGCATGTTCAAGGTTACTTCATTTACAGGAGCACATCGAGGGAAGAGGGTTTTACAAAAATAAAGAAGATCAGTGGCCGGGAGATTAATAGCTTTCTTGATGATAAAGGCCTCAAAGATGAAACAGCTTATTATTACAGGGTTTCCCTCTTTGAATATGATGATAAAGAGGGATCTATGTCGGATGTTGCATTGGCTACAACTAAAGGACCACCCCCAATACCTAAAGGACTGAGGGCAAAAAGCGGGATAGCTAAAAAGGTAAGACTTACATGGAATATTTCCTCAGAGGAAGAGGTGAAGGGTTACAGATTATATCGGTCAATATCAAGGGAGGGGGAATATGCCCGGATTGAAGAGATAAGTTATCGAGAAAAGAATGAATACCTTGATAAGGGAACGTATAATGACCCATTAACAGACAATACCACCTATTATTACAGGTTAACTTCTTATAATAAGGTAGATGTTGAAAGTAAGGTAACAGAGATAGTTTCTGCATCTACAAAACCACGGCCGGTCAGGCCTTCTGGATTTAAAGGAGAAAATCTTCATGTTAAGGAAATACCCCTTTTCTGGGAACCAAATCCAGAGAATGATATAATAAAATATCATACCTTCAGGGCTTCAAGTGAAGATAAAGAATTTTCTGAAGTGGCCAGTGTTGAGGGAGATACCTCCTATGTGGACAAAGGTCTTGAAGATGGTCAGGAAATTAGATATAAAATTAAGGCTGAAGACAAGGACAGCCTAATTAGCGATTTCTCGGATATGATAACCCTCAGGACAAAACCGAAACCAAGGGCACCTGAGGGGCTTAATGCTGCCTTGAAAGAGGGAAAGATGATCCTAACCTGGTCTGCCAACACCGAGCCAGATATTGTATCTTACAATGTTTTTGAAAAGGGATTTTTTGGTCTGAGAAAGATTGGTACTGTTAAGGAGACAAGTTTTAGTCAGGTTGGTCCTAAACCAGGAAAGAGTAAGGATTGTGTAGTGACGGCTGTTGACAGGGATGGCTTAGAGAGTGAGCCAAGCCAGCCAATCACTGTATTTGGAAAATAGCTTCAAAAGGATTCTTTAAACTTGTAAAAGAAAGTAGTTTATTATGCAACCTAAGACTGCATATATTTTTCCGGGTCAAGGCTCTCAATATTTAGGAATGGGCCATGAGTTATATGATAATTTTGAGATTGCTGCCTTTGTCTTTTATAGAGCAAACAGGTTACTTGGTAAAGAGTTTGAAAAGATAATATTTGGCAAAATACCTGACAAATTTCGTGACAGAGTCAGCCATGTGGATGAGCTTGGTATCAAAAGGGGACTTAAAACCCATTTAGATAAACAGGTTCAGATTGCAACCTACATCACTTCTTGGGCAGCTTTTTGTGCTTTTAAAGAAAGAATGGGGAATGAAAAACTCGAATTAAAGCCAGATTTGATGGCTGGACATAGCTTCGGGGAGTATGCTGCCCTAACAGTAGCAGAGGCTATAAATTACGATACAGGTCTTCAGTTGGTAAATCAACGGGAACATATTATGATCTCTTGCGCAAAAGAGATTGATGGTGGCCTGGTTGCTATCATCAACAAAGATAGAGTAATTACCCAGGAGGATGTTAGAAACATTTCAAGCTATGGAGGAAGAGAGGTTCTATATATAGCACTTTATAACTCCCCTAAACAGACCGTTTTCGGGGGCATAAGTAAAAATATTAGTGCAGCTAAGCAGTTGCTAAAGGAATCAGAATTCAGGGCTATAGATCTACCGGTCTTGGGTCCATGGCATACACCTCTTATGAATACTGCCGGTAAAAATTTACAAAGTTATATCGAGCAACATGAATTTTCTTTTAAAGAGGCTCAAATACCAATAATATCAAACACCTTGACAGATGATGGTATTAATCCAAAGGTTGTTACCGAGCCAGGTGAGATCAAAAACGAACTTATAAATCAGCTGGATCATCCAGTCCTGTGGTCTCAGACGATTGAGAAAATCGTTAAAGAGTATAAGATCAAACGAATAATCATCTTCGGGCCAGGGAAGATAACACAAAAGATAATAAATGATGAATATCCTGATGTAAAAGTTTGTCGAGTAGAAGAATTACAAACGTTAGAAGAAACAATTGAAGAGATAAAATATCCTGGAAGGAAGAGGGAAAAGGTGCCTGAAAATAAACAACCCTCCAATGAATGAATCAAGAAAAGTATTTTATTGTATCTTGCCTACTTTGGAGATGCCTCACTTGATCCTATTTTCTTGTAGAAGAGCTGCTCAAGAGCAACTTCATGATCCCGCGATCCTGGAATAAGGGATTTGTTACGGGAAAGTTGCTTAACGATC
This sequence comes from uncultured Desulfobacteraceae bacterium, assembly GCA_964436665.1. Lineage (GTDB taxonomy): Bacteria > Desulfobacterota > DSM-4660 > Desulfatiglandales > B25-G16 > CAYTDY01. The sequence goes on along the minus strand of CAYTDY010000055.1, from coordinate 6,410 downwards.
TCTTCCTCAGTCCGTTCGAACCTTTCATTAATCTGACTGATAACATTGTCTATTAACGTATAAATTTCAAGATCAGTTCCATAGACATCTATTACGTTAGGATCATTGATTATTACTTCCAAAATATATTGTGTTAGATAAAGGGCGTATGGATTTGGGTGGGGAACAACTGTTCTTATAGGGGCGATAAAATATTTAAAGTCAAACTCCTTACTTTTATAGGCCTTGTTTAGGCCCTGCATAATGAGATCAGAAACCGTTTTAGGATTTTCTGTCTCAATTATTTTGTTAAGGAGCAAGGACTGAGACACCTTATTATGAATCTCTGATAGTTTAAATTTAAAAAAGCGGTCTCTCCTAAAGGATTCCCTTTTTTCCTTTCTTTCTAATCTATTTATTAATCTGTCCTGGATCCTCCCGCTATATCTATATTTCATTGTTTGACTATTACTCAGATTGGGTTAATAGTATTTAATTGGGTAAGGCTTTAGGTATTCTCATTGGGCACTTTTTTGGATACATTTTTACTATTATCTTTAGTTGTCTTTTCTTTTTTTTCCTTTTTAGCCGGTTTGTATCCTGATGACTTTGATGCATAATCAGTTACATACCAGCCTGTCCCTTTTAGACGAAAGGTGTTTTGTGAAATAATCTTATTCACCGATCCGCCACACACATCACATTTACATAAAGGCGGATCAGAAAATTTTTGCCACTCCTCAGTTACGTGACCACATTTACTACATTTATATTCATAGATGGGCATTGCTTATCCTCCATGTACCATGTAAAGTATTAATCAAACCATGCAGATATCCACATTCATTCTATCAGGGTTATATGAACCCAGTATATATGACAGATTTGGCAAAGAAAGTTCTTTCAGAATTTCATAGGTTGTTTGGTGGACGATTTTCTCCTCTTTTGTTCTGCTATTCTCCTGATGAGTATCAAATCTTACTAGAAAGTTGCAGAACCTGACAATATGCACCAACTCATGGGTTAATATATAAGATAAAAGGGGAAGCAGTTTAAGATATCTGTCTCTTTGGAGGGCCTGTAAAATTTGATGGTCCTGAAGACAGATAAGGTAAAGTTCACGCCCCTTATATATTGGTTCTCTTTCTCCATTGCCAGGTGCCATATATTTTTTTAACAGGGCAAAGGCATTATCTTTAATGTCTTCACCAAGTAAATTTGATAGGGTTTTTACATCAAAAGGATTTCTTTTCCAATGTGATAGAGATAATCTATAATAATTGCTGGTCATATCTTCAGCAATATCTAATGCCTCACCAAGAATACCTAATTGGTTTTTGTTAAAATATTGCATGTCCATAAAAAAACTGCTTAAAATGTAATACAGAAAATGAATATGTCAATAGTATTTGAGGGCCTTATCTGGTGGCGGTGCAGGGACTCGAACCCCGGACACTACGGATATGAGCCGTATGCTCTAACCACCTGAGCTACACCGCCATAACCTTTTGATTATTGATAAAATTCATTTTTTGTCAATCAAATAATAATATTTTTTTTATTGCTTATGACATAGGCTGGCAATAATTGACAATTGATTTAAGATACATTAATGAAAGAGTGGTTTCTAAACATAATTAAACTTTACGAGGTACTATAGATGAAATGCCCGCATTGTAATAAAGATATTGAAGGTATTATTTGTCATGGATGTAATGCAACAATTCCTGAAGAGAGCAAGTATTGTCTTTACTGTGGAGCTGCGCTGAAGGATACTTTTAGAACAGATGATGATCTCACAAGTGCTGAAGAGACTGATGATCTTGATTTTGAGAATAGAATCCCGTGTATTGATGGAAATTGCATTGGAATAATAATAAATGGAAAATGTAATATCTGCGGAAAACGTTACAAGGGTAAGAAAAAGTAGCACTTTCTTTGGAAAATAAGAAGGTATTTTATGTATGAATTAAAGGTAATTACAGAATTTGCTGCTGCACATCGGCTCAGAAACTTTAGGGGTAAATGTGAGAAGCTCCACGGACATAACTGGAGGATAGAGGTTGGTTTGACGGGGGAGAAACTGAACAATGCCGGATTATTGATAGATTTTAAAGAGGTTAAAGAGGCCACAAATAGCATCTTGGAAGAACTCGACCATTCTTTTTTAAATGACCTCCCTCAATTTAAAGATCAAAATCCTTCCTCTGAAAATATTGCTGCCTATATATTTGAAAAATTAAGCAGCAAACTTAATAATAATCAGATTAAGGTCAATAGGGTAACAGCCTGGGAATCGGACTCTACAAGCGCAAGTTACATTGGCTGACAAGGAAGATTCAGCTAATCCATAATCCAGGAATTGGAAGAGTTTATTTTATCATCAAGCCGGGAAGCCATAGAGCAAGTTGAGGAAAGGCAGCCAGTAAGGCAACGCCAACTAACTGAAGTCCTATAAAAGGGATGGTGCCTGCAACTATATGCTGGCCAAAATCTACATCTTTGGGTGCAACACCCTTTATGTAAAAGAGAGCCGGGGCCATGGGAGGCGTGAGGAATGATGTCTGCATAGTAACACAGAAAAGCATGGCGGCCCATAAAGGGTCAAAACCGAGTCCAGCGATAACAGGTGTGAAAATCGGGACGAGAATCGGAACTATGCCAACCCACTCCATAAAGAGGCCAAAGATAAAGAATGCAGCCATCATTATTGCTAAGATGCCCCATCTGCCTATTGGTAAGCCTAATAAAAAACCTTTTACTAAATCCCCGCCTCCCACGAGCATAAACGTTCCTGTAAAAACAAAGGCCGCAGCTACTATTAACATAATCATGCTCGAAACCCGTAATGTTTGATAAACTGAACCTTTAAAGGCTTTCCAGTTGAGCTTTCGATAGGAAAGGGCTAAAAGAATACTGGCAAATGCTCCCACCGCAGCTGCTTCTGTAGGAGCAGCTACTCCAAAGAAAATCGTCCCCAACACCGCTAAGATGAGAAAAAGCGCGGGGAGCATTGAAGTTACTATCATTAAAAGTTTTTTCCCTATAGGAAGTGCCCTTTGCTCTAGTGGCATTGCAGGACCTAACTCCGGTTTAAGGAAACAGCGTGTTATTATATAAATTACATATAGAGATGACAGAGTCAATCCAGGCAATATTGCAGCCATAAAAAGCCTGCCAACCGATACCCCCGCCATAGGTCCATATACTATCAACATGATACTGGGAGGGATGAGTATGCCAAGGGTTCCCCCGGCGCAGATAGTTCCGGTACTCAATGCCTTGTCATATCCTCTTTTCAGCATCTCCGGAAGGGCAAAGAGTCCCATGATAATCACAGGAGCCCCCATAATCCCCGTTGCAGCAGCCATGATAGTGCAGACTGCCACAACAGTTAGCGCCAGACCCCCTCTTAAGCCTCCTAAAAGAATATGGGTTGATGAAAAAAGCCTTTCAGCGGCTCCTGAACGCTCCAGCATTATTCCCATATAAACAAACAGAATGATGGCCACGAGAATGTAATTCTCCATGGTCTCAAAAACTCGAAGGATCATCATGTGGAAAAACCCTTGCCCCGCTCCCAAAAAACCGACTATAAGAGAAATCCCAAGCATAACAAATGGCACAGGAAATCCGATTGCAAGTCCAATTATAAGTCCTGCAAAGAGTATGATGAGCAAAATCTCAGGGCTTGTGATCAAGTGATCTTCCCCTCCTTCTTAATGGAAACTAAGCAGCGGCTGAATTCCACAATACCCTGAAGGATGAGTAAAAGTGCAGTTATTGGAATGATAGCTTTAAACGGATAAATAGGGGGAGACCACATGCTTTCCCCGGAAGTCTCCAGAAGTTTCCATGATTTTATGGTAAATTCTGTGCCAAAATAAAGAAGGGCGCCCATAGACGGAAAGAAAAACACCACATAGCCAATAGCATCTATGATTGCTCTTGATTTCCTGGAGACTTTTTCATATATGACCTCTATCCTTACATGTTCATTAAGGAGAAGAGTATATGCTGCACCTCCCATAAAGGCAGCACCATAGAGCATATAAGAAATGTCATAAGACCATGCCGTGGGGGCATTGAATACGTATCTTGCAATGGTATCGTAGACAAGCTCAGCTATGAGGAGGGGGATGAGCCATGCAGAGGCTTTTCCTGCCCATTTGTTTAGGCGGTCTATAAATTTTGATATAGATGACCACATGTCTGTATTTCAATAATTATTTTATCAGAGCACTGCCTATGTATAAGGAATCCCCCGTTACCCTTTGGATAGGTAACCGGGGGAGGCAAGGGGAAAGCCTATTTCATTTCGCATAGGGATACGGGAGCCTGACCAGGTCGGCATATGGTTCCACCAGCTTCCGGAAGTCTCTCTGGGACTTTAACACCTTGGCAAACATAGCGTCTTTTTTTGCATACTTGTCCAATTCCTCATTGCCTATTCTCACTATCTCATCTATCATTTTAGGAGTGAGTTTTGATATATTAAGGCCGGGGTATTTCCTGAAGAATTCCATGGCCTCCGCATCTTCTTTCATTGTTTTATTAGTGGCCTCAAAGCAGGCATCTCTCAAGGCCATTTCGACTTTGAATTTTAAGTCATCTGGCAATTTCTCCCAGGACTTCTCGTTTACCAGCGTCTCAAGTGGGGCACAAGGCTCGTGTATCCCGGGGACCTTTAGGTATTTACATATTTCTTGAAAGCCAAGTTTCTTATCTATTGCTGGGGTAGCGAATTCACAGGCATCTATTACGCCTCTCTCCAGCGAAGGATAGACTTCTCCTCCCGGCAAACTGACAACTCGTGCCCCCAACCTTTCGAGACACTTTCCCCAGATACCTACTGTCCGAAACTTCAATCCTTTAAAGTCCGCTAAAGAATTAATTGGCTTGCGGGACCAGCAGAAATTCTCAGAGCCGAGCATGCCATATGGAGGAAGTACTTTAATGCCGTGTCCTTTGTATAGTTCGTTCCATAATTCCAGCCCTCCACCAGTGTAAATCCAACTCAGCATCTCACGCATCTGCAGCCCATTGGGAAAAGAATTGCCGAAGAGAACAGATGCAGGGAACTTGCCTATCCACCAGCCTGCCCAGGTGCAACCGATGTCTAATGTACCGGCACTTACCGCATCAAAGATCTTTTTAGAAGAGACTATTGTCCCACCGGGGTTCATTTTAACTACCAACTGACCACCGGTCAGCTTTTCTATCTTCTCAGCGAAACGCGCAGCAGGTGCATAAAGCTGGGGAAGCCCAGCCGGATAGCTGGACTGCGCCCTCCAAACTATGGTTGTAACCTTCTTTTCCGCTGGTTTCTCTACAAGAACAGGGGGCTTTTTTTCGGATTTCATTGTTAAAAAAGTTACCAGTGCTGTTGCCACAACTAGTGCAATCGCAATCAGTACCAAATTTCCTTTTTTCATAGCATTCCTCCTTTAATTAACAATTTTTTAGGCTTCGATTAAAGCAGCATGACCTATATAAGAAAAACATCGTGATGAAGACTATAAAGTTAGAAAAATCTCTTGCCTTTAATCCACGCTCTGATAAAAATTTACACACTTCTCAGCTTTCGGTAAAGTTTCAGGAATGAAGACACTTATATCGAGACCTTTTCATAACTCATATTTTCTAAACGAGGATGGGCTTTGCTTCAGTTCCGAGGCTCTCGGGCTGGTCTTTTCAGCAACTTATCTGCAGGGGAGTTTTGCCCCCTCCGCATTGCCCCGACATGTCGGGGCCTGCGGTTTCCCCCATAGATAAGTTACGAAAAGACAGCGCCCTACCGCCAGTTACTTCAGAAAAGCCCACCCTCTTTCTTAGGGTGACAAAAATTGTCAGGTTTTGCAAAGGTTTCGTATCAAGGGCATCTTGGTTCCCGCGGATTAGGGTGATATTGAATTATAATTAATAAAGCTGTCAAGCTTTAAATTCTTTTACCTCGGTTTCTGAATTTAGCCGCTGCACCTTGTCCCTAGCCCCGATCCTGGCCTGTAGAGTCTAACTGCCGGAGGGGAAATCATTGACACAAAAGTGGCTTTATCCTATATTGCCCCCTCCGAAAAGAAAGCTCTTATCATTTTACTTTAGTTTCAGTTAGTTTCTTTTATAATTAAACAATATCTAAATAATCATTTTTTAGGAGGTAATATAATGCGTTCCGACATATTAAAAAAGAACATTGAAACCTTACCGCACCGAGCATTATTAATGTCTGCGGGCTTGAAAGAGGAAGATTTTGACCTGGATAAACCATTTATTGGTGTTGCAAATAGTTATAACAACATTATCCCTGGTCATATTCACCTGAATGAGCTTACCCAAGAGGTAAAGAGGGGGATCAGAGATGCCGGGGGGGTTCCCCTGGAATGGGGCGTTCCCGGTGTATGTGACGGTGTTGCTATGTTTGTAGAGATGAG
>CAYTDY010000054.1:0-11038 GCA_964436665.1 uncultured Desulfobacteraceae bacterium | reverse complement strand
ACCTATGGGATGGCACTGGGCATTACAAGGTTCGCCTCATTTGAAGGACTTGGAATAGGAATCATTATCATAGGCTTTCTCTTAGCATTGGTTATGGCTACCTTGTTGTCTCTGGCCGTGGGAGCAGTGGCACTCAGGCTCAGAGGGGCCTACTTCGCTATTGCAACCATCGGGGTCAACGAGGGGTTCAGGTATTTTATTGAGGGGGCAAGGATATGGAATGGTTCTGAGGGCATCATATTCATGGCAGAAATGAACCAGGCCTTTGGAAGAGAATTAGCCAGTACCCTCTCGACCTTCTGGGCAGATGCCATGGTTTTTATAATCGCTGTATTGGCTGCATTTGTAACACTTTACTATATGAGGAGCAAGATCGGTTATGCATTGACCGCCCTCAGGGAAGATGAAGATGCTGCCAAAGTGATGGGGATTAATGTAACCAAATACAAGATCATAGCATTTATCACCAGTGCTTGTTTCGCTGGATTGCTCGGAGCTACTTCATGGGCAATAAAAACCCCCTATGTGTTTCCTCCTGAGGTCTTTGAGATCCATTACACAATAGAGGCTATTATTATTGTTCTCCTTGGTGGGGCTGGAACCCTTCTGGGCCCTGTTGTAGGGGGACTCATATATGGGCTTTCAAAGTACTATCTTGCTGTAATCCTACCAGGATTCCAACTCCTCATATTCGCACCTATCATCATTATAATCATTGTGGCAGCACCAGAGGGGGTTGTAGGACTACTAAAGAGGAGATTAAAAGGTACAAAATTGGAAATGTTAATAGAATAGGTAATACTCATGCCCTTGCTAAAGCTTGAGAACATAACAAAACGGTTTGGTGGTTTGGTTGCAGTGGATAAGGTAAGCCTGGAAATAGAACCGGGCGAGTTAATCGCAATAGTTGGGCCTAACGGGAGCGGGAAGACTACCCTTTTCAATGTTATCAGCGGAGTTTATCTACCTGAAGAGGGAAAGGTCATCTTTGACGGAAAAGACATCACTCACTTACCTCCATACAAAAGAGCCCCCCTAGGGCTGGGGAGAACCTTCCAAATATCGAGGCCTTTTAGTTCAGCCAGCGTCAGGGAAAATGTAGCGATTGGGGCCATGTTTGGAACACTGGCAGATAAAGTCAACGTAAATGATTCTCTGGAAATAGCAGATAGATATATTGATTTAGTTGGATTAAAGGCTTATACGGACAAGGCTTCTGGAACCCTTACCCCTGTAGAGAAAAAATTGATGGAAATTGCCAGGGCCCTGGCAATGAGGCCAAAGCTCCTTTGATGGATGAGGCCATGGCCGGGATGAATCCCAAGGATATCGACGATATGGTCAATTTTATCAAAAAGATAAAAGAGGAAGAGGAAATAGCCATAGTCTCCATGGTGGAGCACATCATGAGGGCAGTGGCTGGATTGGCCGAGAGGGTCATGGTCATGAATCAAGGGGCAAAATTAGTGGATGCCAAAACAGAGGAGGCCTTAACTGACCCAAGGGTGGTTGAGGTATATTTAGGACATCCCACGGATGAATCTAAATGGCGATCTGAAGTTTGGAAAGAGGGAAAAGAGAGTGATGAATAGTATATTAAAGATAGAAAATCTCGAATCCGGTTATGGGCCCATGCAGGTATTGTGGAAACCAAGTTTAGAGGTTAAGAAGGGTTCAATTACTGCTCTTCTTGGCCCTAATGGGGTTGGAAAATCAACTCTCCTTTTAACGGTGTTAGGTTCGGTAGAGCCCTGGGGCGGGAAAATTATTTATGAAGACAAAGAGATAACCCATCTGCCAACCCATAAAAAGGTGGATTTAGGCCTTACCTTGGCCCCAGAGGGAAGACATTTATTTCCTGAAATGAACGTCCATGAAAATTTAATCATGGGTGCCTATCGCAAAGAGGCCCTTCAAAACATAGATGATTCCCTTGGGCTTGTTTACTCTTTGTTTCCTATTTTAAAAGAAAGGGATAGGCAGAAAGCTGGCTCATTGAGTGGAGGTCAGCAACAGATGCTGACCATAGGAAGGGCCATTATGACAAAACCAAAAATGGTCATGTTAGATGAACCAAGCCAGGGATTGGCACCGATACTGGTAGGAGAGGTTTTTGAGACGATTAAAAAATTACAAGCTGAAGTAGGCTTAACCATACTCCTTGTAGAGCAAAACGCTGAGGCCTCCCTCAGTGCTGCGAGCTATGTTTACATTATGCATGAAGGTCAAATAAAGGCTGAAGGAACAGCAGATGAAATAAGAGGTTCATCTGATATAAGAGAGGCCTATCTTGGAATTTAAGTATTGCTTATTTTTCTACTATTTTGCCACCAACTCCGCATATGCCTCCTGAATCTCTTTAAACTTCTTTTCTGCTAACCCTTTAAATTCATTCCCTAAATGATTTACCTTGTCCGGATGATATTTTCCAGCCAATTTTCTGTAAGCCCTTTTAATTTCATCTACTGATGCCCCTCTATTTATGCCTAAAACTTCATATGGATCTGGTTTTGAAAACCTTGTATCTGCTTGAGCCCTTCTTTGATTCTCTTGGTAGCTTTCGCTTCTTCTCCCCTGCCCTTCTTGATAATAAGCCTTTTCAGATCTTGCCCTAATCTTGGCTGGCCGGTAGATGAAATGATACCAATAGAGAACTCCTAATATTATTAAATCATCAATCCATCCTAAACCTACAAAAAAATCAGGCAGCAGATCATATGGGCAAATAACATAAAGTATTAGAATTAGATATATCAGGTATTTCATTACGTAAATATTCCTGTTTAAAGCACTATGCTCGTGCCAACACTATTAAGAACAAAGGATGAGGGAAATTCCTCTGAGAATCTCTTAATGGCGTCCCATCCTGTACAATGCATTGGGATGATAACTGCGGGATTAATTTTCTTAAACTCGATAATTGTCTTTTCTATTATTGGCTCAAAAATGGGGCCGGACAGATGAAAACCACCCAAAACAGCATGAATTTTATCAATGCCTGTTATTTTTTTGGCATAAAAAACAGTATTGATAATACCAGCATGACTACATCCAGATATTATCACCAACCCCTTATCTTTTACCTTTATTACCAGGGCTTGATCATCAAGTATCATGTCTGGTTCTATCTTTCCATTCCTTTCCATGGATGCATTAGGTAATCCTTTTTCAAAGCCTGTTATCCTTTCAACCTCTCCTGTTATCGCTATCATGTTATCTGTCAGCAAAGATGGGGATTTCTTTTCAACTATCTTAAGGTCAGTATTTTTTTCTATATCCTCTCTTATAAGGGTTTGGGGGAATATAAGTTTTCTGCCATCATCGAGCCCAAAGAAACGGGGCGAAATAAAGGCATCAGGATGAAGTATCAAAGGAATAGATTTCTTAAGGCTCTTAGCTATAGGGTAAAGTGCACCAGTATGGTCCATATGACCATGGCTGAGGACAATGGCCTCTATTTGCCGTGGATCCAGTTCCAGTATCTGCATATTATGGGGTACGCCTATCTTGGTATATCCACAATCAAATAGAATACAGTGAGATTCATTATCTCTTTTTACTGTAATCATGAGAGAGAGACCATGCTCGGCCAAGAGGGCATCAGCAGGGATATCTCCTCCTGCTGCAAGTGGAGGCCTAGTAACCCCGGGGGAATTCCTAAGGAGAACATCAACATAGTTATCCATAATGGTAATTACTTCAACGCTATCAACCTCATTCAATCTATTTGCTAATTCAGTCATCATCTTTATTTCCCATTTTTTAAAGTGAAAAGCACATCCCGTGATACAATTTTTCTTATTAGCTGATAAGTATATAGATAAAAACTAAATTTCTATTAATTATACTATAATAATTAAATTTGTAACAATTTTTCTCTTAGAATAATGGTAAAGTAAATATATTTTAAAGGCAGAGGATGATGTTTAAAAAAATGGATTATTCCTATTAAAATCAGGAATTAAATGGTCTTCAGAACTGAATGAATATGGTTGTATGTATAAATTTTCAAAGCCCAACTCCTCTGCCTTAGAAAGAACCCCTTCATACTCCTCTTTTAAAATCACCCTATTTATTTCATATGGCACATTGTTGCACGGATGAAACTGGCTCATCAGACTTAAATAAACTTTGGTAGAAATATTAGCTGCAATCCATTCCAATATTTCATATGATTCTTCCTTGCACCCAGGTAAAATCAGGTGTCTTATAATCATTCCTTTCTTTGCATTTCCCTCATCGTCAACTTCAAGATCTCCTACCTGCCTGTACATCTCTTTTATTACCTCAGTAGCTCTCTCAGGATAGTCGGGGGCTTTAGAAAACTTAAATGCTGTATCTTTCCTGATATATTTAAAGTCAGGTAAATAAATGTCAATAATTCCGGCAAGTTCTAATATTGTCTCATATAAATCATAAGCACCAGTATTGTAAACAATGGGAATTGTGAGCCCCTGGGCAAAAGACCTTTTCAATGCCTCAAGAATGGGAAAAATAACATGTGTAGGAGTAACCAGATTTATATTCAATGCCTTCTTTTCTTGTAAAAGAAGAAAGGCAGAGGCTAACATTTCAGGGGAAACAGCAGAACCATGGATCTGCCAACTTATCTGATAATTCTGGCAGAAAATACATCTAAGATTACAACCAGCGAAAAATACGGTCCCTGATCCGGAAAGGGAAGATCCTGTTTTTAAATTATTTTTATAATCATAATAGCCACTTAGACATGGTTCTTCTCCAAAATGAAGGCAAGAATTGGATACAACAGGGAGATTACTGACTCCACAGAAACCTGTTTCTCCTTTATGCCTTTTCACATGACATGTTCTCGGACAAAGATGGCAATCATATAAGTTATCAGAAAGCTCATCCAGCGCATTTTCAATCAAGATTATTTTTTCATCAATTTTTTGCATTGACATGAATCAATCAATTTCGTAATGTCGCCTAAATTAACATGAATTATATGCTATTTATTAAGGCAATTTTTTAATAATCTTAAATCTTGCGACTTTCAAGTACAAAGAGATGAAAATCAAATTTTGGGGAACCAGGGGATCTACTCCAGTACCAGGAAAAGATACCATTATCTATGGAGGAAATACAACCTGTCTGGAGATAAATCTCAATAACGGAAAAAAGGTAATAATAGATGCCGGCACAGGGATACGGTCTCTTGGTATGGAACTTGAGTCCCGTGAAGAAGATTTAGATATCTATCTTCTTATTACCCATATCCACTGGGATCATATTTTTGGTTTCCCCTTTTTTATGCCAATCTATAAATCCTCAACCAGAATCAGGGTTGATGGTTATAATTCATGCATGAAAGGCCTTCGATACAGCTTTGACAATAAAATGGGAGATGGCTTCTGGCCGATCAGGTTTGAGGAGCTCAGGGCAAACATACAATTCATTAACAAATTGAGCAATGGCCGCCTGGAGATTGATGGCACATTCATAGATAGTATTCCTTTGCGTCATCCCCAGGGAGGTTTAGGATTCAGGCTTCAGGAAGATAATAAAGCCCTCGTCTTTCTTACAGACAACGAGCTCGATGTAAAAGGAAAGTCTTTTAATGATTATATTGCCTTTTGCCAGGGAGCAGATATCCTGATACATGATAGCCAGTACATACCTGAAGAAATATCAAGACACAAAGGCTGGGGACATTCTGATTATCAAGCAGCCCTTGATCTTGCCCTGAATGCTAATGTAAAAAAGCTGGTTCTATTTCACCATGCCCCAGAGCGAAAAGACAGTGATTTAATTACAATAGTGATTCTATGTCAGGACTTGATTAAGAAAAAAAATTCAAATCTGGAGATAGAAGCCGCTAAAGAGAATTCCGTTCTCGTGCTTTAAATGATATTAACTCGGGGTTTGTGTTGGGTCTGTTGTGTTTTGTGGGTTTGATAAGTTCATTTTGGGCACTTGAAATTTTAACTACTTTAGGCACTTATTGTTTCAGACATTATAGCTGATAAGCTGGATAACAGTTCCAATATCCTTTCTGCCTTATCCGGCTCTAATGTTCCCAAACCACATGCAGGCGTAATAATTGACCTTGCAGCTACTGTGTTTCTATCTATTCCCCATTCACAAAATCTATTAAGCCCCTTTTCTAACTGTATTTTAAGATCACTAACTGTTTCCTTACCACTAAAGGAAGTGGTAGGTACAACTCCCCATGCAATTGTCCCACCATCTTTTAAAAATTTTATAATTTCCTTCCTATAAAGCAGAAAGTAATCCAAATAATCGAATGCATCAAAATTTACTATATCAACTCCTGTTTCAATTATCATGGACCAATCTGTATTTCCACAGCAGTGGATCCCAATTAATGCATTACTTCTGAACTTTAAATAATCTATAATTTCTCTTAAAAATTTAATGACCTCTTCTCTCTGGATAGGCGTAAATGCTGAACCAAAACCAGAAAGATATGGCTCATCTATAAAAATTATATGCCTCTTATCTGATATAGACATCTTTTTAACCAGCCACAGGGCTTTGATGGCTAAGCCCTTGACTACAGTGTCCATAATTTCGCTATTGTAAAGGACAGATCTTCCTGATAGATCTATCATGCTTCCTGCAAAGGTGATGGGACCTACAATCTGACCCTTGATAAAAGGCCCATAATCTTGAGGGTTTTTATCAATCAATTCTAAAAGCTTATAAAGGCCAGCTGCGTATTCATGGTCGACAGCAAAATAATTAATATCTTCTGCCATAAAATGTTCATAAAAAGAGATAAGTTCTATATCCTGATCATTGGAGGAAGTTATATAAAGGGAATTTTTCTCGTGATTTATTTTAAGCAGAGGAATCCCTTGACTTGCCTGAATAGACATATCTTCAAGTGGGCTTCGTTTAACAAACTGAGGCCAAAAAGGAATATCTGGGAAAATATTAAGGATCCGCTGGCAGGTATCATCTACATCTAAAAAAGGTACGCTACCTACACCTGTAGCCATAAAATTGAAGGCAAAGCTCTTTTTCAATTGTCTTCCTGCCCTACCCTCTCAATGTATTCTTTTGAACGTGTGTCTATCTTCACAATATCGCCGAGATTTATAAAAAGTGGAACCTGAATAATCCCATCTGACTCAAGTGTAGCTGGTTTACTGCCCCCGGTTACTGTATTTCCTTTTACCCCTGGTTCAGTCTGGACAATCTTTAAATCAACGAAATTGGGGAGCTCAATATCCATTATCCTGTCATTGTATATCAGGACATTGACATTTGTATTTTCTTTCAAAAACAGTCTACTCTCCTTTAATTGTTCGGCTGGTAAAAAAACCTGATCAAAGGTTTCGGTATCCATAAAACAAAATTCACCTTTATCCTGGTAAAGATATTGCATCTCCTTTTCTTGGATATTGGGTAGAGCAACCTTTTCTCCGGCCCTAAATGTTTTCTCTAATACCTGTCCAGTAACCATATTCTTCAGTTTTGTTCTCACAAATGCCCCACCTTTTCCTGGCTTTACATGCAAAAACTCTACAATTACAAAAGGTTTCCCATCCAGTTCTATCTTGAGTCCTGTTTTAAAATCTGCCGTTGAATACATTAGCGTCTTTTATCCTTCTATACGAGTTTTTTTGTTTTTTTAATTTATTGTGTTTATAATGAACTAAAGTACATAAAGTTCAAGTCCTCAATTCACAATTTCTAGTCTCCTTTGCTCGATATTAGCAAGCCACCTTTCCAAGATTTCTATCAGCTTTAATTTCTTCTCTTTTAATATCTCCTCTGTACTTTTTATCTGCTCTTCAGATTCTTTTAAATCTCGCAATTCATTTAGCCTTATTTTAGATTTTTCATCATCTGGAGAGGCCTTAACTACCTGCTCATATATATTTATGGCCTCTTTAATTTCTTCCTGCTGGTAATAGATCTCCGCTAATGTTGGGGTTGGAAGAGCTGAGGGTTCTTCTTTAGCAGGAGGGCTCAGTTCAGATAGAAGTTGGGCAGCCTCCTGATCACTGCTATTGTGTGCTAAATACAGCTTCAGGGAATCTATTGCCTCTTCAATCCTATCCTCTTTTCTAAAAAGCTCTGCTTGAACTTTAAAGATAGAAGATAATTCTCTGATTTGTTGGTGTAATTTCTCTAATTCTGTCTCTGCGGGTTGAATAAGTCCCTGCTCAAAATATGTCTCTGCCAAAAGCCTCCTTAGATTAATATCATCTGGAAAAAACTCCAATGCCTTTAGGCAGGCCTTTATCACTTTTTCTGTCTTACCCTCTTCCTTTAAAATTTTTATGAGTATAAAGCTTGCTTTGGGTGTAGCTATTTTATCTATAATCTCATCATAAATCTCATCTAATGCCGTCATATTTAACCCCTTTTTTATTAATATATGCCTATCTTATCCCTAAAGTCTTTACTTTCCTTTATCCTTTGTTTTTTTAGTACTCTGACCCCCTTTAAAGCGGTAGATAATTTCATTATCTTTTATAAGACCTAATTCTTTACGAGCAACTGACTCTATGTATTTTGGGTCTTCCCTTATTCGTCTGATCTCATCAGCAAGCAGTCTATTCTTTTCTTTAAGATCCCCTATAATAACTAAATATCTCTCTTTTTCTTTTTGCATTTTATATAGGTCCAATAATCCATGTTGTCCAAAGGTTAACCAGGCAAGCAAAATGATAGCAATAAGAGAAAAAATTAAAATATAAGTAAAATATTTTTTTTTAGAAGATGCCAAATTCAAAAAACCTTTTCAGGCTCCCACTGAGCAGATATAATAATAGAGTTAATCCCAGCTCTTTTGGCTAAATCCATTATCCTGACTACATGGCCATGCTTAACATCTCTGTCGGCCTGCAAGATAAGGTTTATCTTTTTTTGTTTAGCAATCCTTTTAAGGCTAAGATAAAGATCCTTTAATGCCATTTTTTCATTTTTTAAATAACAATTTCCTGTTTTATCTATTGCAACAATCATGCTGTCCACTGATTGATCTGATGCTATCTTATTAATATCAGGTAATCTAATATCAATACCTGCCATAATATCAAAATGGGAGGTTAACATAAAAAATATAAGTAGCAGAAATACAATATCAATTAGAGGCGCAATGCTTATACCAAGACTAATTTCTTCCCTCTTTTGCTGACTAAAACGCATTATTTCTGAGCCCCCTCCATGGTATCTACAAGTCTAATAGAGTTTTCCTCCATTTCAAAGATGAGGATCTGGGCCTTATCTATAAGAAAACGATAGGCAACCAGTGTTGGTATAGCCACTATCAAGCCTGTAGCTGTTGTGATTAAAGCCTCAGCAATACCTCCTGCAAGAGGCGCAGTGCTACCAACACCATGAACAGAGATGGCATTAAAAGTTTTTATCATACCGGAAACCGTACCAAGTAATCCCAGCAGTGGGGAAAGATTAGCTATAGTTAATAATACTCCTATATTTCTCTCCAATATAACGCCCTCTCTTCTTCCTTTTTCTTCTATTGCCTCTTTAACCAGCCACATCCCTCTGCCAGCATTTTTTAGGCCTGCCAGAAAAATCCTGGCAATTGAAGAACTATTTCCTTGGCAGAGGAAAACGGCCTCTGCTATTTTATTGCGTTTTACAAGTTCCTCAATCTTAACAATAAAGCTTTTTGGTATAATCAATTTTCGTCTCAATATCCATACCCTCTCCATAAATATAGCCAGAGAAACAACAGAACAAAATAGGATAGGGTACATAAATGGTCCGCCTTTAATAACAAGTTCAATCAATCTTTTCCTCCTAATAAATATGTGCGTATGATATTTATGGATTCCTCATATAAAAATAATAGCTAAAATACCTTTTAAAAAATTTAAAGTCAAGAATCCCCTTCCTTAGAAATATTATCCAAGCCCACATATAGTACTTAGATCATTTCTTATGAAACTTGATATATCGCTTATGTTGCTTTTTAATTTTAGATGTAAAGATAAAAAAAGGAGATCAATGGCTAAAAAAATCCTTGACAAGTAATTTTTTATATATAAAATTAGAATAACAAAACTAATTTAGTTTTTTCTAACTATTTTTATTCTCTTAAATTAAGTTATGATCAATATTTCTAAAATCCTCATCACACCAACTATGGAAGATTATTTAGAGGCTATCTATAATCTTGCCAAGGAAAAGAGGGCTGTCCGGGTAAGGGATATTGCTAAGAAGCTTGATGTTAAAATGCCTACTGTCAGCAATATGCTCAAAACCCTCAGCGAGAAAGGCCTGATTGACTATGAAAAATATGAATACCTTGAGCTCACAGTAAAAGGCAGTGATGTTGGGCAAGAAATAGATCAAAGGCATCAAATCTTCAGGAGATTTTTAACCGATATACTAAAGATAGACTATAATCAGGCAGATGAAGATGCCTGCAAAATGGAACATGCTGTAAGCCCTGCTACACTTGAGGCATTTGTAGACTTTATGGAATTTATAGAGAATTGTCCCAGGGGCGGAGCAAGTTGGCTTGACTATTTCAATGAATACAGGGAACATGAACAACCAAAAGGTAAATGTCTGGAGCGAATGAAACAGTTTGCGCAAGAATACAACGCAAAGATAAAGGAAATGGAAAAGATAAAGATAGAGGGAGAAAGATGATTCCACTGACTACTGTGAGTCCAGGTCGAGAGGTTACTCTTATAGACATACAGGGAGGAAGAGGCCTCAGATCAAAGCTTTACAGTATGGGCCTTATTCCAGGAGTAAAGCTTACAATAGTGGGTAATGGAGGAGGACCCATTATGATTGCAATAAACGATACCAGGCTTGCCCTTGGTTTTGGTATGGCACGAAAGATTATGGTAGAGTAAATTTTTTTAACCTGATTATTAGATGGTTCTAATTAAATTAGGTAATCCTAAGATGGAATGTGCAAAAAAAAGAGATCTCATAGAAATTATTGATAAAAGCACTGAAGAGCTCCATCAAAAGATAGATATGCATCGCTATCTTATGGCCACTATTCTTGATAAAAAAATAAGTGAAAAGAGATTAGATCACATCCTTTTGCCTG
>CAYTDY010000053.1:0-11215 GCA_964436665.1 uncultured Desulfobacteraceae bacterium | reverse complement strand
TGAGATATAGATCTAAAAAGCCTTAATATTGGCATTAAAATGGCATTTTCAAAGGCAAAAAGGGGATTTTAGGAAGCATATATGCTTCGAAATCCAGAGGCTCTTTATGGCGATGATTTTGAGGGCAAAAACGGTGGGTTAAGGCCCGCACCTATTTTTGAAACATTTTCCCTGATATATCAATATCATAACTTGGATCGACTCCAAATTAAAGGTTATTTTTTGACTTTCCGGAATTTTATGAGATATTCGTTTTAAACTCACGGTTGGTGCTATACCAACAAATGGAAAATATTTAAAATGATAGATATCTCAAAAATTGATTATTCTATATTGGATAGGCCAGAGATTCTAATGTTTCTGTTTCATCCCAGGCCGGATTGGGGTTCTCCCGGGAATATCCCTTCTGCTGAGGATATTCTCATCCAGGTGGAAAAGGATGTGGTTGTGGGTGCACGGTTTTATTTAGCAGGAAGGGATGCTCCTACCATGCTTTACTTCCATGGAAATGGGGAGATTGTGGCTGATTATGATGACATAGGGCCATTGTATCTGAGGATGGGCATCAATTTTTTACCTGTTGATTATCGGGGTTATGGACGCTCCAGTGGCAAACCAACAATTACTGACATGATGAGGGATGCTCATGTAATCTTTGACTATGCCAAAAAATGGCTCAAAGAAAAGGATTTCACAGGCCCATTTATTTTAATGGGCAGGTCCCTTGGCAGCGCCTCTGTTCTTGAGCTTTCAGCCCATTATATAGCCCAAATAGACGGCCTCATTATTGAAAGTGGCTTTGCCTATGCCAGTCCTCTTCTGAGGCTTTTGGGTGTAGATATGGAGGCATTGGGAATAAAAGAGGAAGATGGATTTCGGAACATAGACAAAATCGCTACCTTTGATAAACCTACATTGATCATCCACGCGGAGAATGATCATATTATTTCCTTTACCGAGGGTCAGGCCCTTTATGATGCATGTCCGGCTACGGATAAAAGGTTGCTTGAGATTCCAGGCGCTAATCACAATGACATTTTTCTGAGGGGCATGAGAGAATACATGGAGGCAGTAAAGGGGTTGACAGAGAAAGCAGCTAAGTAGTGGGTACGAGATATGTCAGAGGAGAAAGCTGTATCGTCGGGCTCCATGAATAATACGACGTATTTGAACATATTCGGTTTTGACAACATAAAACACGAGATACTTGTCGACAATTAGCATTCGGTAACCGAGTTTCTTGAGCCGTTCATCTTTAGGAATTACGCCGAGGAGTGGGCTTGACGCTAACTGAGAAATTGCCTTGTCAAATTTTTTAAGTTGGGAATTGGCAGCAGTGGGGTTGTCTTTCTTGATATATTCAAGAATATCAATAAGGTCCGTTTCTGCTGTGCTTAAGTAGCGAATCTCATAGGGTCCATTCATGTGATATTTGCCTTCAAATGCTGAATAAAGTCGCGGTGAGTTACCCCCTGTTCACCCACTGCATCCAGTGCTTCAGCTTCTCCAAGTTTCTGATAGAGCTCAAGTAAACTATGGAGACGTTCATAGTGGGCTTGGCTCATCACAACCAAATCACCTTTCCCCTTTTTGGTTATGAATATGGGTTGGTCTTCGCTATGGCAAATTTCTGAGATTTCACTGGACCGATTCCTTAGATCGGATATTGGTCTGATTAAAGGCATAGTATCCTCCTATTCATATATTGATAATAAATTATCATAAAAATGATATTTGTCAATCCTTTGGTTGATGATTTTCGTCCCGTGTAGTAGGACTCTGGGAACTATGTGTGAGTATGAGCGAAAAAAACAGTCAGCTCGACCTTTCTTTCATTGCCTCATAATACCTTGGCTCGTAGTAAGAGTTTGTCTTTTTGTCAAAAGTAGCTTCATCCTCATGGATATATTTTTTGCCTTCCCAATTTCCACAGGCAAGCACTACTGCCTCTCCAAGTGCAAACTTCCTCCCACATGCAAGACAACCCTCTGGATTAAGGGTGTTAAATTTTTCAAGGTCTATGAGAGTTCTTGATTTGCTATGGGTTTTCATGGAATAATCCTTTCTTTATTTATAAACATTCACGGGTTCAGGGTTCAGAGGTTCAGGGTTCACCTCAAATCTGAACTGTTGATTCGTGAGCTCTGAAGGGAGAAAGCAGGGCTCATCAATTACTTGCTAGCCTACGAGCAAGGTCAATGAAAGAAAGGTAACCCTGAACGGTGAACTTTGAACCTGTGAACGCCTACCTTTATTTTATCTTTTCCCTTTTAAAACCGGTTTTGTTGTTACAATCAGATGATGCGAGAAAAGCTTTCGTGCCACTCTCCATACATCTGCTGTTGTGACCTTTTGAATGAGGTCGGGATATTTGGTGTCATAGTTACTGCCCAATCCTAATATCTCGTTTAAAGCAGCGCTTGATGCCTGGGCAACGATTTTTTCAAGGCCAAGCTCATGCATTGTTATACACATATCCTTAGCCCTTCTAAGGGTTTTCTCTCCTACCTCTTTGCTTTGGATTAAGGCTATCTTATTAAGAATAATCTTGAGCGCCCTATCATAGTTATCTAATGTAGTCTGTGCAATCACCCCGAAATAACCACCGTCGATCCCAAATGCAGGATAGGCATGGATATAATAGACAAGACCTCTACTCCCTCCTCTGAGTGCATCATGGAGCCAACCGCTTGGATATCCTATGCCAGAGATAATGGCATCAAGCACATGTACAATAGGAATGTCTTTGTCAGTAAGGTTCAACCCATTATATCCTACAAAAATGGCAGCCGATGTCTTTTTGTTGAATGCCTCAAAGGTCTCGTCCTGAATAATGTTCTGGGTCTCAACTTCTATTAATGGCTCTTGCAGAACACCAGGCCTGAAGTCTTTAAAGGCCTTTTCAACTTTTAAAACTACGGTCTCTGGATCTATATCACCAAATATGGCTAAAACAGCGTTATTTGACAGCATCATGGATTCATAAAAATATCTGATATCTTTATCAGAAAAACCCTGCAATGCCTCAATCGTGCCTACCACATCATTTTTATAAGGATGCTTGTGAAAGTAATGCCTTTTAAAAAGCCTGGTTATCTCTGTTGTCCATTGTTCATCGAGTCTCTTGATGGCCAGGATAGTTTCGCGCCGCTGTTTTTCGATTTCCCTTTCTGGGAAGGTAGGGTTGAGCACAACATCGGCAAGCAAATCCAGGGCAGTGTCAAAGTGTTCCTTTAAAGTTGAGGCCGAGATAGTAACTGTATTGTATCCAGAACTCGATCTAATTGAGCCGCCCAGATCTTCAAGGGTTTTGGCAATTTCAATCTTGGACCGATTCTTTGTCCCCTTGGTTAAAAGGGATGCCATAAAATAAGAAAGACCAGGTTTATTAAACGGCTCAAATCGAAGTCCACCCTTTGCAAAAAATTTAAAGGCTACAATAGGTGCGGCAGAACTTTTCTTTAAAAGCAATGTCATCTGATTTGGGAGCGTGATCTTTTTAATCTTCTCATGAACATCAGATGGTGTAACAGGGGGCCTTTGGGTTTCAGATGCTGCTTGAGGAGGTTTGATCACTGCAAGGGTCATTTTATCTTTTTTGAAATATTTTTGAGCTACTCTCCTTAACTCTTCAGGTGTAACATTCTGTATCCTTTCCACATAGGTTTTGCTAAAGTAGGGATCCCCTGTAGCTACCCAATCCAAGGTCAGCTGGCTGGCCTGACTTTGCATAGACTCCTGAGAAAATATATAATCCGCCACAACCTTGTTCTTAGCCCTTTTTAATGCTTCTTTACTTACGAAGTTTTCTCTAACGTCTGACAATTCCTCCCAGACTGCATCAATCGCATTTGATAGATTTTTATAAGGAAGATCCATGCTAATCAGGAACTGGCCTTGTACAAAAGTAGGGGTCCAGCTACCCGCGCTGATCGAAATGACGAGACCTTTTTTATCCCGTACTTTTTTATAAAGCCGGGAAGTCCTGCCGTCACCCATGATAACAGCCAGCACATCCAGGGGGTAGAGGTCAGGATTGGTTAATGTGATGGTTCGAAAACCTATCTGTGCCTGAGCAAGTCTTGCTATGGGCAGGCTCTTTTCAACTCTGCGAGGGCTAAGCTGGGGAGGTTCTTCTGGAAGAACATAGGGGGGATTTTCAGTTCTTTTGATTCTGCCTGCTAAATCAAGGATGACTTTTAAAGCTTCTTCCTTGTTAAGGTCTCCCACTAAAGAAACAACCATGTTCTGGGGTGTATACCAGCGATGATAATGGGATATCAGATCGTCTTTGCCCATTTTGAGAAAAATGTCTTTTTCACCGATGATTGGGGATCGTACAGGATGTTTGCGGTATGCGGTCTTCATAAATAGAGACCAGAGTTGCCTGGATGGGTTATTTTCTCCCATTTGAAATTCCTGGATGATGACAGGCTTTTCTCTCTGGTACTCTGTTTCATTGAATTGACAGTCAGTTACATATGACAAAAGAAGGCTTATTGCCTTTTTATAGTGTTCCCCGGTAGTATTAATAAAATAGACAGTATGTTCATAACTTGTATAGGCGTTTGTTGCTCCACCTATGGATTGGATCCTCTCCTTGATCTCTGACTCAGTAAATGTGGAGGTAGTGCCACCTGAGACAACATGTTCCAGATAATGAGAGAGTCCCCCTCCCGTCTTCGGGCCTTCATAGATTGATCCAGTCTTGACCAATACGCGACAAGAGACTACTTTTGATCTATGGGATTCTCTGATCAATATGGTCATTCCATTTTTTAGAACAACAAACAGGTCATTTCCTTTTGAAGGAATAATTCTATCTATCCACTGGCTTTCAAGAGCCTTTGCCCTGGTTTGAGATAGGATATCCTTTCCTGTTTCTGCATGTAAAAAAGCAGGGGAATAGAAAAAAGAGAAAATAAATATGGCTATAAGAAAGAACCCCAGCTTTTCCATGAAAGGCTTTAAGTAAGATTTCCAATCACTCATAAATCCTCCATACAAACATCATAAGCATTAATCCTTGACTCACAACCGTTCTTCCCTTAATTTTTCACTTTATCAAAAAAATAGAATGAATCCACTATTTTATTTCTAAATAGTGGAAGATAATGAAGCCCAAGACGATGAAGGCTTTTCTAAATTACGCAGGTTACACCTCTATAGAGGTTGGGTAAGGGCAGAGGCCGAAGAGGAAAGATGCACCACTTAGCATACCCTTACTTGAAGGTGGAACAGATTTAGGGTATATTTAAAAACTATGCGGGCATAAAAGTTATCACAAGAGAGGCAGAAATTGCCTTCTTTCGGGCTTTAGAGAAGGCAAAAGAAAAGGTCGCACAGTTTCAATGACATAATCCAATTTACCGAAAATGAAATAAGTAATATAAGAAAAGGCTTTTATATCATGAATTTCCTTGATATAAGAGATACTACTTATTTGTTGTTATTCTATGGGAAGTTGAACGCCACTTTGAGAGGAGATTAAAATGGATTTAGTCACTCCATTTTTGGCAGGTGCCGCTGGCAAACTTCTGAATGAACTGAGTGAAAAAGGAACTAAGTGGTTGACTCAAGCAATCAGCTCGCATAGCTCAGCAGTTCGGGCTCAAGCAGAGGCAAATTTCCAGAACTTTCTTTATCGTTTAGCAAAACGAGTTGAACAATTAGAGGCTGAATTGTCAATACCATACCTAAAAGTTTTTGGTAATGCCCTCAATCACCCCAGTTCAAGCCTCTTAATACAGAAAGCTATGGTCTCGGCTGCAACTACTGAAAATGATGACAGGCATACAATACTTTCGGAGTTGATAGCCCAAAGGCTTACTGCCGAGGAAGATGATATGATAGCCCTTATTGGGGCCACCTCTTGTGATGTTGTCAACGCACTTTCATCAAAACACATTCGACTGCTTGGACTGATTGCACGTATCTTTTCAATAAGGCCTCTCAAAACGCCAAAAATCAGGGAACAGAATAAATATTACGAGTATGTTACATCGTGGTGGGATCCTTTGGGTGAACTTTGCAAGGGCCTTGAGGATACTAATAATCTCGACCTTATGCATCTTGTTGGGCTTTCATGTATCAAAGTCAGCATTGATTCGCAAGATTTAACAGATCTTTTAGCGCTTCCAGTAAAATCTAAGAAGGTGATGCTGAAAATGGCACAATTTGAAGCTCTTCCGTGGTGGCCAAGTTTCCGCAAAATATGGGATGGGGGCCTGGGACATGTCATGCCAACAAGTGTTGGTATATTAATCGGCACTCTATATCATGACAGTCACCTGCGCTTACTCAGAACGAGTGAGAGTGAATCGAAAAGCCCTGTATGATTGGCGACTTTACATAACTCATATTTTTTTAACGAGGATGGGCTTTTTTGAAATTCTCTCAAAAGCTGATCGTATGGAATTAAACTATCATGATATAAAATGATTAAACCCCTTTGGGCCAATTTCCTCTACTGACCCATCATCATTAACTATTCTAATACCTTTTTCCTCTTTTATTTCACCTATCAGGTATAGGGGGGATGTTCTTTTCTCTTTAAATAACATTTCGATATCCTGCGATTTCTCTTCAGGTACTGTTAATAACAAAAGATAATCTTCTCCACCTGAGAGGGCCAGGTCAAGTGGATTAAAATCGGCATAAGAGGCAAGGAATTTGAGTTCAGAGGAGATAGGGAGCTCACTCTTAAGGAGCAGTGCCCCAACCCCGCTTTCCTTACATATATGCCCCAAATCTGAGAGAAGCCCATCACTCAGGTCGATCATGGCACTGGCAAGCCTTGAGTTTGATATAATTCTTCCAGTCTCAAGCAAAGGTTTTGGTTCATTGTGGATTTTAATAAAATAGCTGGAAATGGAGTTTGGGGGTGATATCTCATTTTTTAAAATTTTAAGCCCAGCAGATGAATCCCCTACATTTCCTGTAAGATAGATCTTATCCCCTGGCCTGGCACCCGATCTATAGAGAACCTCATTTTCTTTTGCATCACCAATCAAGGAGATATTGATAATCAATTTATCGGGTGAGGCTACTGTATCACCTCCCAATATATCAACCTTGCAGTGCTCACAGATATCTTTCATGCCCTTGTATAAATCCTGAATTATCTCAACATTCATCTCAACAGGGATAGCCAGGGAGATAAGAATAAAAAGGGGTCTGCCACCCATAGCAGCAATGTCGCTTAGGTTTATGGCTATTGCCTTCCAGCCTAATTGGTAAGAGGTTATTTTATCCTTCAAAAAATGGATATCCTCAACCAGCATGTCAGTAGTAAATAGTAAAACACGGCCAGAATAGGGACCAAAGACAGCGCAGTCGTCACCAATACCCTTGATAACACCTTTCAAGGAGGTGATACATTCCTTTTTGATAGATTCTATAAAACCGAATTCCCCAATCTCACTAAATTTCAAGGCCTTGTTTCCTTTCTAATGTCTCGTATCGTAACTTCATGTGCACAAAATACAGGAGATTGCTTCGCTCCCGCCCGCCTCGCTTGAGCGCTCGCGATGGCGGGCAGGCCGCTCGCAATGACGAAGTGTGATTGTTAACGATCGACTGACATCATTGAATATTAAATTCTATTGGAAAAACATGCAAGATTAAAGGCGTTTATGGGAAAAAATCTTTTGATGAATATATAACTTATGTGGATTGATTAGAGAGTATTTATTGTGTATAATAATATATTAATCAAAAAAAGGAGATTTCCTTGTTTATCACCTTTGAAGGGATTGATGGTTGCGGAAAATCCACACAGGTTTCCAGGTTTGAGAAATGCCTCAAGGAAGCAGGAATCTCCTTGATAGTTACCAAGGAGCCTGGGGGGACGGAAATAGGAAAGGCTATAAGAAAGATATTATTACATTTGGATAATACCCTTATAGTTCCATTAGCGGAGCTTTTTCTCTACGAAGCTGACAGGATCCAGCATGTAAGTGAGGTAATCAAACCAGCCCTGGAGGGTGGAAAATGGGTTGTCTGTGATAGATATTTTGATGCCACAACTGTGTATCAGGGTGTAGTTATGGGGCACAATGAGAAATTCATTGAGCAACTTAACCATGAGGCCACTTTAGGGTTTAAACCGGATATTACCTTTCTTCTTGACTGTCCAGCGGAGGTAGGTTTGGAAAGGATAGCCAAACGGAACAAAAATGATAACACAAAGGATAGATTTGAGAGAGAAACGCTCGATTTCCATATCAAGATACGGTATGGATACCTTGCCTTAGCAAATAAACATAAAGACAGGTTTAAGATTATAGATTCCACATTACCCAAAGACATCGTGGCAAGAAAGATCAGGGAAATAATTTCTCCGTATCTACAGAAAAATGGGTAAATAGAACTCAGGTCCTTTTCCCAATTGGGCTCCGATCGGCAGGGCCTACGACCTAAAGGGAGTATTGGAGTGATGGGTTTAGAGGAAAGTGTACATAATGAATGCTAAAGTATTTAATGAAATAATTGGCCAGGAAAAGGCGATAGCCTTTTTAAAGAGGGTTATAGCAAATAATAAAATTGCTTCTGCCTATCTATTTATTGGTGCCAAAGGAGTAGGGAAAACAACAACAGCCCTGGCCTTTGCTTTATCAATAAATTGTTTAGACCCCGTTGATGGGGATGCATGCGGAAGATGCAGCTCTTGCAAAAAAATGATCGATAGAAATCATCCCGACCTTATTATTATTGAGCCTGATCAAGGGAAAAAAGTAATTCATATTGACCAGATTAGGGAGATTAACAGGCATCTCGCCTTCTCCCCAGTTCTCGGACCTTACAGAATAATTATTATAGATCCTGCTGAAAGAATGACTGATGAGGCAGCAAATGCATTTTTGAAGACACTTGAGGAGCCACCCTTACATAACATTTTTATCTTGAATGTAAGAGATCCAGGAGAACTCCTTCCAACCATTGTTTCTCGATGTCAAAGGGTTCCTTTTAAACCCCTCCATACTGAGGATATAGTAAATTGGTTGATAAAAGAGGGAAATATGGATAAAGAAAGGGCTAAGATCTTGGCCAGGCTTTCAGAGGGAAGTCTCGGTATGGCAATAAAATTAGACAAGGATGACCTTTTAAATGATAGGGTGAGTTGGGTAAATATGTTAAACATGGTCATTAATGGGTCTTCTGATATTTTACTTGATCTGGCTCAGAAATTCTCTAATCTTGGAAAAAGGGCTGCTACCGACAAGGAATTGAAGGATGATAGAATAGCCCTGATGTTTGGGATATGGAAAAGCTGGTACCGGGACATATTGCTTATCAAGTTAGGGTGTAAATTGGATCTAATTTTAAATTCTGATCTTAGCAATAATATTAAAAAGGCATCTTCCTTATATACTTTTGATGGACTTATTAGGTCGCTGGCAGTTATTTCAAGGGCCGAGAATGATATAATGAACAATAAAAACCTTCTTTATCTGCTTGAAAGGTCGCTGCTTGAGCTGCGGAGAGTTGCGAAATTATAAGACTTTAAATTATGCCACAGATCTTCACAGATACATGCAGATAAGAATTTTTATTTCTTAATCCAAAAAATCTGCGTTAATCTGCGGCCAAAATGGGATTTCCTATACTATTAAATTATGTCTAAAGATTCTCTAAAAAAAATTATTAGTGTTATATTCCGGAGAGATGGAAGGATCTATGATTTTTACACTGGTAATTTTGTCTTAAATAAAGGGGATAAGGTAATTATTGAAACCAGGAAGGGCATGGAACTGGGAACCGTATGTAGTCAACCCAGACTCAGGGATGCCTCTTTGCAGAAAAGACCCATAAAGGAGATATTTCGCCTGGCAACAGCAAAGGATATTGAAGAAAAAGAGAAAAATGAGAGGATTGAAGCAGAGGCTATGCAGTACTGCAAGGAGCAGATAAATAACAAAGAAATGCCCATGAATCTGGTAGCAGCGGAGCTTTCCTTTGATGGGAGTAAACTTATCATTTTTTATATTTCCCAAATCAGGGTAGATTTCAGGGAATTGGTAAAAGATCTGGTTCAGAAGTTTAATACTCATGTGGAGATGAGGCAGATTGGAGCCAGAGATTTAGCAAGGATGCAAGGTGGGATTGGCCATTGTGGTCGCCAATTATGCTGCTCATTGTTTCTATCAAATTTCGATCCCATTTCTATAAGGATGGCTAAAGAGCAGGATCTTTCTCTGAATCCAGGTAAGATTTCCGGTGTATGTGGGAGATTGATGTGTTGTCTTGCCTATGAATACGATAATTATCCAAAAATGAAAAATAATTCACGAGAAAATAATGAAAGAAAGTAGCCATAACTCATTCTATATAACTACACCCATTTACTATGTGAATGCAGAACCACACATAGGACATGCCTACTCCACCATTGTAGCTGATGTAATTGCAAGATTTTATCGCCTTAGCGGTTTTGAGACCTTTTTCCTAACAGGCACAGATGAACATGGTGACAAGGTAGTAGAGGCAGCTGAAAGTTCAGGTGAGACAGTCAAGGCATATGTGGACAGGATAAGCAAAACCTTTAAAGATACCTGGCCCGGACTTGATATTACCAATGACTATTTTGTGCGCACTACTGATAAGAGTCATCAAGATACGGTCAGGGAGATCCTCTCCAGGGTTTATGCAAAGGGAGATATATATTTCAGTGAGTATGAGGGGAAATACTGTATCGGATGTGAGCGGTTTTATACAGATACGGAACTGGTAGATGGTAATTGCCCGATTCATATGAGTGAACCAAAGCTTATCAGGGAGGAGAACTACTTCTTCAGGATGGGTAAGTATCAGGACTGGCTTATAGATTACATTGATAAACACCCTGACTTCATAAGACCGGAGAGATACAGAAACGAGGTTTTGGCCTTTTTAAAGGAACCACTCGAAGATCTATGTATATCCAGGCCTAAAAAAAGGTTATCCTGGGGCATTTCCCTTCCCTTTGATGATAACTATGTAACCTATGTATGGTTTGATGCCTTGATTAACTATATATCAGCCATCGGTTACCCTGAAGGAGAACAGTTTAAAAAATTCTGGCCTGTTGCACAGCATGTTATTGCCAAGGATATTCTAAAACCCCATGGGATATACTGGCCATGCATGCTCAAGGCAGCCGGAATTGAGCCTTATCAGCATCTCAATGTCCATGGCTACTGGAATGTGGATGCGGGGAAGATGTCAAAAAGCCTGG
>CAYTDY010000052.1:4130-11236 GCA_964436665.1 uncultured Desulfobacteraceae bacterium | reverse complement strand
ACCTATAACGCCTCCTGATTTTTTCCTTTTTTTCTCTTTCTTTTTCTCTTCCATGCCTACAATCTCTTTTAAATTTTTTAAATTAATCCCTTATGTGGTCAAAGAAATCCCTTTCCCTTAAAATCCTCCTCTTCCATGGCCCAAGCCTCTTAACATAGTAAGGGAAAAGTCTCAAATGGTAATAGTTAAAAAGGCCAGGGAACCCAATTGACTTTCCACATAGGCCTATCATAAACAGATCATCCAGGCAACGTTTTTCTGTATATACCCCTTCTACCAGGTTGTAAATAAAGAAACCTTTTAGATAATCCTTTATTGTCTGTATCCAGGGGTATTTCATTTGTGAAAAAATAAAGACAAGGGGATATATTCCCAGGATCACAAAGCCTTTCCTCGGTGCTATATCCCCTTCTTTAAACGTTCCCTAAAACCCAATCTTATGCTGGTGCCTTTTCTGGCTCAGCCGGGGCCTCTGCCGGCTGCCCTGATTTATATTTCTTAAAGGCCTTCCAGCCATCATATGCAAGAATAATGGCAAGGATTATAAGCAGAATGGCTACTGCCGCAGCAAAGAGATTTCCGAACACCTTTTTGCCTGCAAATCCAGCCGGTATCAACTTGAAAAAGGCCATATAAAACAGGCCACAAACAGTAGTAGCATACATGAAAAACATCGGGTAGATGGCAATCTTATAGTTTTTGGCCTTCTGCACCAAGAACAGGGTTACCAGCAGAAGTGCAAAGGATGCCATCAACTGATTGGCGCCGCCAAAAAGTACCCATACATAAAGCCAGGTTCCTGTTTTTACCAGTACAAAGGTGATAATAAGGGCCACAATGGTTGCTACATGAGGGTTCTTTGCAACTCCCCATGTATCACCCAGAAGCTCAGCGGTTGCGACCTTCATAAAACGGAACACCAGGTTTATAATCGTAAGGGCAAGTATAATGATCATCATACCTGACAGGGCCTTGGCATAAGATAATGGAAGTCCAAGGGAGGTGATTGCCCCTCCAAGGCCGCCAACAAAGATCCCTACAGGATTTTTGACCTTGGCAATATAGGCCGCGGAATCGGCAAATGCGGTGGCACATACGATAACGGCAATAATTGCGATGGTAAACTCCGCAAACATTGCCCCTGCTGTTACTGGTCTAACGTCCAGCTCGTTTTCAAGCTGTCTTGATGTGGCAGTACTGGATACCAGACTGTGCCATCCGGAGATAGAGCCGCAGGCAATGGTAAGAAAAAGAATCGGCCAGAGTGGTCCCATACCGATACCCCAGCTTGTAAAGGCAGGCAGGGTCATGGGTTTATGGCCTATAATTATACCTATAATCCCTGCTATAATCCCAAAGTATACCACGTATACCGAAGAGTAGTTGTAAGGCTGGATGAAACGCCAAACCGGTAGAATCGAGCTAAAATAGCCAAATATCAACACACATATAAGGATTGTGGTATAGGAAAACTTCATGTTCCAAACCGTGCCTAACCAGATTGCAACAAAGATCGCTACAATGGCTATGATGGTAGTTGTAATTATGTTTACCTTTGCCTTATAGATCATATGCCCAACCAGAAACGCCACTGCAATAACTACCAGCAAGGGAAATGGGAGTGCTGCATTTCCGCTTACACCCTTTGTAATTACATGCCCAAAGGCAGTTGCTATAAGAAGCAGGTAAAAGTAGATGAAGGTAAGAAGTATCTTTCTTGCCCGAGGTGATATCAATTTATAGCCCAGGGCCCCGAAGGTATCCCCATCGTTTCTTATAGATATCATAGCACTTGAGTAGTCATGGAGCCACCCTATAAAGAAGACGCCAAGCCCTAACCACAGGAGTGCTGGCATCCAACCCCATTGAAGGGCCACTATAGGGCCTATGATAGGTGCAGCCCCTGCTATCGAGTTAAGCTGAAACCCAAAGAGAACATTTTTGTTTGCCGGCATAAAGTCAACACCATCCATGTACATCTTGGCAGGGGTTGCTCTGTCTTTGTCGATCTCAAAAACATTTTTAGCAGCCCACTTAGCATATACCCAGTAGCCTACAACAACAATTATTAGCCACCATAATAATACCCATAATGAATTCATAACTTAATCCTCCCCTAACTAAAGGTTATTTTTTACCTTTTAAGGATTGATTATTCTTCACCTCCTCTCCATATTAAATCAAAAAAATTATAACTGCAAATCTATACTGAATTTCTATACCCTTAAATTATAAAAAGTCAAGGATTTTCCCAGGAATTTTCCCAGGAATATAAAAAATTGGAAAATTGCTGAAACAGTATGTTAAAATGAAAACAATAAAAGCTTTGTACAGAAGCATTATTAACTCTTTACCATGGTTTATTTATTCTTAGCTGACATTATTGCTGTCATTCATTTTGGATATGTTATTTTTGTTATCCTGGGTTTTACTCTTATTGTTGTAGGGATCATTCTTAAGTGGAAATGGATAAGAAACTTCTGGTTTCGGATCATACATTTAGCAGCAATTGCTGGAGTTGCCCTGGAGGCATTAATGGGGATAAATTGCCCTTTAACAGTGCTTGAATTTAAGCTCAGGTATGCTTCCTTCCTTTCTGGCAAGAAGGTATCCTTTGTTGGAAATATTATAGACTCCATTCTATTTTATAATGCACCGCTGTGGTTATTTACGATAATCTATACTGCCTTTGCCATAATAGTGGTAATAACATTTATCATGGCGCCACCCAGTAGACGTCTATATAAGCCAAGATCTTAACATTTATCCGCCAGACCCGCCTGCCGTCCGGCGGGCAGGCTTACGGCGGATTTATGTCAAATTTTTTCGGTAAGATGAAATCACGCTTCTATAGGAACTTTGAAATTCGAAATTCGAATGTTCAAAATCCGAAACAGCCCAACGCTAGGTTTCTCAGGGCAAAAGGTTTTCGTTTAGATCATTGGGTTTTTGGTAATTGGAATTTGTTTAGGCCTGCCCTGGCGCGACGTTGCTTGAACATACTGTATTCGTTGCAGTATTCCACAATTGAAGTCTATATACACAGGCCTTGCAAGCCAGGTCTGGGCCAGGGATTTCGATATTCGAATTTGAGATTTTTTACTACCTTAGTTTTTCATATGTTTGAGGCTAAACTTAGCTAGAAAAAGGCCATTCAATTTAAGGTATGGTGTCATTGAAGGGGTTTTTGCGAAAAATCGTCTCCTCCCTTCCTGAGCCAACGGATATAATAGAGGCCGGAACACCAATAAAATCCTCTATTCTTCTTACATAGGCCTGGGCATTTTTTGGTAATTCTTCAAAGGTTCTTGCTCCAGAGATATCCTCCTGCCATCCATCCACCTCTTCATAAACAGGCCTACAGTTTTCAAGGGTAGATAGTTGAGGCGGGACATTCTCCAGCCTCTTTCCCTGATACTCGTAAGCTATACAGAGATTAATCTTGTCCAAACCTGCTAATACATCCAGTTTTGTTATTGCCAGATAAGTTAGTCCATTTATACGGGCAGAATATCTGACAACTACTAGATCCAGCCAGCCACACCTACGTCGCCTACCAGTTGTGGCGCCAAATTCTTGCCCTTTTTCCTGAAGGTAATCACCGGTCTTATCAACGAGCTCACTTACAAATGGGCCAGCACCAACGCGAGTTGTATATGCCTTTACAATGCCAACAATGCTGTCCAACTTTGTTGGGCCTATTCCTGTTCCAATGCATGCATTTGCTGCTACAGGATTAGAAGATGTAACAAAAGGATATGTGCCATGGTCAATATCTAAATGTGTTCCTTGTGCACCTTCGAAAAGGATATTTTCCCTTTTTCTCATTGCCTCATCCAGTTCTGTGGAGACATCAACAATAAAGGGGGAAAGTTCATGTGATATTGAGAGATATCTCTCTAATATCGGCTTATATTCCAGCGCTTCAGATCCAAAAAAATTGGTTAGATAAAAATTCTTCTCGCTAAGGTTTGCTTTGATCTTTTCCTCTAATATATCCGGGTCTATTAGATCAATAACCCTTATCCCCACCCTGGCTACCTTATCTTCATAGCACGGACCTATCCCCCTTCCAGTAGTCCCAATCTTGGATCTTCCTTTTGCATTCTCACGAGCAATATCTATGGCCTTATGGTAAGGCATTATCAGATGGGCTCGCTCGCTTAAGCCTAACCTTTCAGGGCTTACAGTTATTCCTCTGTCAAGCAGTCCCTTCATCTCCTCCAATAATACCTCAGGGTCAACGACTACTCCGTTACCTATGAGACATCTTGTATCTGGATAAAGGATCCCGGAAGGTATAAGATGGAAAATAGATTTCTCACCATTTACCACAAGTGTATGCCCTGCGTTATTTCCTCCTTGAAACCTGACTATCCTGCTGGCATTAACACTTAGGAGATCCACCACCTTCCCCTTCCCTTCGTCACCCCACTGGGTTCCAATAACAACGACATTGGCCATATTATTATACCTCACATGACTCTAACCTGCCCTGCATCTTTTTTATGAATGATGCAGGGGCCAGGCATCTGATTATGAATCCTTGGGCCGGATAAAATCCTTTATATTTACAATCTTCGATGGATCCTTCTTTCGCAATTCCCCGCTTCTGATCTTTTTAATCTCCTCTATTTGTTCCTTTAATTCTGAATTCTTTTCCAAGATCTCCCCAATTTGATGCTCAAATTCCTTTAAAGAGTCCTCAAGCTCAAGTTGATCAATAGAAAAAGTACAAAAAGAGGCAATTACATTAATAAGCCTGATTACCACTCTAAAATTTGTGCCCCTAAGGTATAGGGGCGAGTTGCCCCAAAGCCCGATAGATGGGCATCTCTCTTTTTCCGCCCTCTGCATAATAAGGGAATGTATCCCGGAAGGGCCTTCATACCCAATCAGATGAATACCTTTTTCGATAAAAACATCTCTCCACTCCCCAAAAGAATAAACTCCAGAGACTATGGCCTCGGTGTGAAGGACATCATCATACATCCCTCCAATGCTGACTATAAGAGAAACACCCCATTGTCTACATAAATGAAACAAGATCTGAACAAAGGTATGCCATCTACAATCTGGTTCTTCCGCCCTTAGGAGGATAAGATCATTTTTCCCTTCCCTGTTAGGCCAAAAATAAAAAGATATCTTCCTTAAATGTAGACCTTGAAACCTTCCTTCTTTAATATTAATAACTGGTCTGTTCTGAGTAAACTGGTAAAAATGGTCTGGATCTATTTCAGCTAGTAATGTAGCTCCCTTTTTTTGAATAATATACTCAACTGACTTCACTGCAACATTGCCAGCATTTGACCACCCCCCAAATCCAGCAATCAGTATTGGGTTATTTAGATGGGGCATTTGATAAAATTTAACAAAATCTTCATACATAACCTGATATTCTCCTAATATTTCTCTTATGTCAATATGACTTGAACTTGGTTCGCTTCGCTCACAATTGGAATAATGGAATATTGGGTTTAGGGAACATAAAACAAATAAAAGGCGATCTTTTCCGTTTTTAGTACCCAGTACTCCATTGCTCCAACATTCCATGCGGACAGCACAGATCAACTTGCGTCAGAAGTTCAAAGGACTACTCACATCTAACTGCTGACATCATCTTTACAAAAAGAACCTATTTTTTCTACAATATATTCAATCTGCTCGTATCTTAATTCTGGATAAATTGGTAATGCAAGGGTTTTTGCTGCAGCCTCAACGGAAACGGGGCAATCCCCTGAGCGATAACCTAAATATCGAAAACATTCCTGAATATGAAGTGGAACTGGATAATAAATCTCGCAACCTATCCCCTGGTTGCTTAGATATCTCTTCAGTTCATCTCTCTCTTGACCGACCTTTATAACAAATTGGTTATATATATGTCTTCCATTGCTCTCAAAAGGGAGGTCAACCCCTTCTATGCCTTCCCTTGCAAATAGTTCTCTATAAATACGTGCATTATCTCTTCTCTTTTCAGTCCACTCCTCAAGATAATTAAATTTTACTAGGAGGATAGCTGCCTGAATGGCATCCAGCCTAAAATTTCCACCGATAACTTTATGGTAATATTTTGGTTGAGATCCATGAACCCTCATTATTGTAAGTCTTTGAAATGCTTCCTCATCATTTGTGGTAACCATACCCCCATCCCCAAAGGATCCAAGGTTTTTCGAAGGAAAAAAAGAAAAACAACCATAGTTGCCCATAGAACCTGCTCTTTTCAAAGATCCATCACTAAACCTGTATTCTGCCCCGATAGCCTGAGCTGCATCCTCTATAATTAATACTCCCAAAGATTTTGCTATGGACGTAATATTTTCCATATCAACGCACTGCCCAAAAAGATGAACTGGTAATATTGCCTTTAATCGAGACCTCTGTTTGGAATTCATTGTTGAAATTTTTTTCTCCAATTTTTCTGGATCAATATTATAGGTAAGAGGATCTATGTCTACAAAAACAGGAATAGCACCCAATCTGGTAATTGAACCAGCTGTGGAAAAAAAGGTATAAGGTGAGGTAATTACCAAATCCCCGGGGCCAATACCGGCACTCATTAAGGATATAAGCAAGGCATCAGTTCCTGAAGAAACGCCTACCGCATACTTTACCTGAGTGTAAACAGCTATTTTTCTTTCCAGTTCTTCAACCTTTGGCCCCAAAATAAACCTTTGCGATTGATAAACCTCCATAGTAACCGCTATGATTTCTTCTTTAATGAACTCATACTGTGCCTTTAAATCCAGAAGTGGTATATTCAAATAATCCTCCTTTTGTAGAAATTAGGGGTGTTGGCCTGCCCTGCCCGCCCTGGCGCATATTCCATGTATGCAAGCATATAGCCAGATAATCAGGTCTGGGCCAGGGGTGCGACTTATCAGAAACACACCTGTGTCTCTGAAATACTTTAAGGAGCCGACTTAGTTAAACTTGGACCATACAAATCAGCCTGCCCTGGCGCGACTTGACTAGAAAACAATAAAGCAACTGTGATACTTCGGATGAATAATGCATAGAACTCAGCTCTTGCATGCCAGGTCTGGGCCAGGGGTCTGGGCCAGGGAGTGATATTAGTAACTCACCAATTTAGAAATAGGTACTAC
>CAYTDY010000052.1:0-4030 GCA_964436665.1 uncultured Desulfobacteraceae bacterium | reverse complement strand
GGGTCTGGGCCAGGGAGTGATATTAGTAACTCACCAATTTAGAAATAGGTACTACCTTAGCCTTATTATTGACGGTAACATTGTGTCTTTTTAATAGGTTAAGGGTTTTTTTGTGAGGATGCCCTATGCCTATTGCCCAGCCCTTATGTCTTGCCAGACTCAGCAGCCTCTCCATTTGACTTTTTAGGGCATGGTCTGTGAGATCATTATCCAAAAAAATATCCCTGTTTGCTGTCTTGAGTGCCATTTTTTTTGCTACTTTAAATGCCACACTACTGCCACTTGTCCTACTATCAATAAAGTAAAGGCCTCTTTTTTTCAGCTCGGCCAGCACAATCATCATCTTCTCCTCATTCTCTGTAAATCTTGATCCCATGTGGTTATTAACACCAACAACAAAAGGAATCTGACTCAAATCACGATTAAGCATCTCCAAAATCGTTTCTTTGTCCATCGATACTAGCAAAACCCCATCTCCTGGATTAATGGCAGGATAACTAATGGGTTCCATAGGAAGATGAAGCATTATTTCTCGACCCTCTCTCTTGGCCTTTTGGGCAATTGACCTCGTATTAGGAGTAAAGGGTAAAACAGAGAAGGTAAGGGGTAAATCAAGCTTCATAAAGGCCTTTGCAAGAGAACTATCATAGCCTAAGTCATCTATTATAATACCGATTCTGGGATATGATAAACGATGAGGTCGCTGATAAGTATCTAATATTATTCTTAATCTATGAGTATAGAGGTCCTTATAGTAAATATTGCAGATTATTTCATTGCCTGATTTTTTTTCTATCTCAATTTGTACAGGTATCCTTAGATCAGAAATCCTGCTTATAATTTCCTTTCCTGCCTGAAAAATAGCTGAACAGTTTGGAATCCTGGCCTCTATACTGTTAAAATCCCAGCTATAACCACCTCTTTGTCTCGGAAGAACAGATAGAAAAATTATCTTCTCTTGAGGCACTCCCATCCTAAAGAACCCATCGGAAATAGCCTTATCTATAAGGCGTATATCTCTACTTAATTCTTTGGAGGTGGCATAAATCTCCTCAAATGGTAGTGGATATTGCTTTCTATCATATATCAAGAGATAGCTTATCAATATAGTAAAAATTATAGCCACCAATCCAAGAGCAATAATGATGAAGGTAAGTTTTACTTTTTTCTTGTTTTTTGGTCTAACCATTTAAAGCCATCTCATACTCATTCCTGGGACTGTCGTCTTTCTATTTTAACGAAAATGTTCCGAGACTTAAGTATCTGTATTGCCCTTCTTAACTGATTATCGTTATCAATAAGTTTTTGGATGCGGGATTTTTCATCTTGTGAGACCCCGGCCTTTTCCTCTTTCTCTAACTCCAGTGTCTCCTTTTTAATATAGCCCTCCAAATCCCTTTCTCTTAAAACATGGCGTTTTTCTTCTTTAAGTCTTTTCTGTGGCAATATAAAGGCAACCTTTATATCCGGTTCAATACCCCTTGCCTGTATCGATTTCCCACTTGGTGTATAGTATATTGCTGTTGTAAGGCGCAGTCCTGAACCATCTGAAAGAGGA
This sequence comes from uncultured Desulfobacteraceae bacterium, assembly GCA_964436665.1. GTDB lineage: Bacteria > Desulfobacterota > DSM-4660 > Desulfatiglandales > B25-G16 > CAYTDY01. Next base: position 2,472 of record CAYTDY010000052.1, on the reverse strand, counting down.
AAAAGGGTCTGCACAGAACCCTTTCCAAAGGTGGTAGAGCCCAGGATAAGAGCCCTATTATTGTCCTGCAAGGCCCCTGCCACTATTTCTGATGCGCTAGCACTCCCCCCATTAACCAAGACAATGATAGGATATTTTCGGGGCTTCTCACTCTTATGGGCAATGTTTTTTTCTTCCTTGTTATCGCGACCCTTGACAGAAACAATCAATCCTGAATCAAGAAATTCATCTGCTACTTTTACTGCCTGAGAAAGCAGTCCTCCAGGGTTGTTCCTTAAATCCAGGATCAAGCCCTTCAACTCCTTCTTGTTTTTCACCTCTTTTAAGGCCTTAGAAAGTTCTTTGCCAGTATCGCTCTGGAAATTAGAAACCTTGATGTAGCCTATATCAAAAGGAAGGAAAAATGAGCGAACGCTTTTTATAGGTATTACGTTCCTGGTGATCAGAAAACTAATTGGTTTTTCTAACCCCTTCCTCCTGACAGTAAGCTTGACCTTGGTACCCTTAGGCCCCCGAATAAGCTTAACTGCCTCCATAATAGAAAAATCTTTAGTTGACCTGTCCCCTATCTTGATTATTTGGTCTCCTGCCTTTATCCCAGCCTCAAATGCGGGTGTCCCTTCAATAGGAGAGACTACTGTAAGGACATTGTCTCTGATGGTTATCTCAATCCCTACACCGGAAAAACTTCCCTTTGTCTCTATCATCAATTCCTTGTATTCCTCTGGGCTCATAAAGATGGAGTGGGGATCTAAAGTTTTGACCATACCTTTTATAGCTCCATATAAAAGCTCTTTTGGTTCTGTGCCCTTAACATAGTTTTTTTCAATTTTACGTAAAACTTCACTAAGCACTTCAATATTCTTATATACCTCTTTCGTGTCAGCCAAAGAATCTTGGTAACTATCGCTGATAAAAAGTAAAAATACCAAACCAATGGAAATAATTACCTGATAAAGAAAATGTTTATTGCTTATTTTTAACATCCCTTTTCTCCCTTTGTTGTGTTTATTGTGTTAAAACCCTTAATTCCTAAACATATCGCACCTTCAGTGCAGACCTGATACTGGATAAATATGCAGACTCATTTAGCACCTATTCTACTTTAAGCCATCTTTTGGGGTCAAGATAACCGCTTCCTTTTCTTATCTCAAAATATACCCCTGGCCCTACATCCCAACCAAGATCTCCCGCCAGACCCACCACTTCTCCGTCTGAAACCGTCTCTCCTTTTTCCTTTAATCTCTCCTCAAGGCGGGCATAGACAGTGAAATAATGGGATCCATGGTTAATAATCATCAACTGTCCATATCCTTTAAACCATCCGGAATAATCTACCCGGCCAGGAAAAACCGATCTAATTTCCTCCCTTGGAGAACCCTTAATATATACTCCCTTTCTATGCTTAAATAGGTTAGATCCAAATTGTTTTACGTCTTTATGTATTTTACCATTTAATGGTAAGGTCAACTTTCCTTTCATTTCGGCAAACCCTTTTGGCAAAGGCCTCTCCTTTTCTTCCATCTCTAAATACATTACGGTCTCACTTAAAGCTTGGGCAGCCTCTTTTAGTTCATTAACCGCTTTTGTGTAAAATTCCTTCTCCCTATGTACCTTCATTAACAAAAAAACCTTCTTTTCAATACATTTTTTAAGAAAAGCTGTCCCTCTGGCCTTTGTTTCTTTTAGCAACTCAATCTTGGCAATATTTTCCTTGAGTATATTTAATTCACGCTCAACTTGACTCCTCTGTCTGCCCTGCGCATCCATAATCTTTCTATCCTGACCCATAACAGCCTTCATATACTTTATCATCTTCTGGAATTCTTGCATGGAAGCAGATGTAGCAAGAAGCCCCATATATCCAGGTCTCCCAAATTTATAGAAGGCTACTAAACGCCTTTTTAAACATTCCTTGACAACAAAAGAAGATTCATTTAGTCGCTGAATCTTCCTCTGGCCGCTCTGGATCTCTCCTGTGATCTTTTTTATCTGGCTTGATAACCCCCTTAATGACTCTCTATTTATTGCCACAATCTTTTCTAACCTTTCTATCTCCCCTAAAATATCCCTCTCCTTAATATCAACGCTTAGCAGCTCCTCTTGCTGTTCTAAGAGATGCTTTTCTATCTGCTGAACCTGAGAGCGAGTAATTTCGACAGAAGATTTCTCTTCTGCTTCTGAGAAATCAGTAAAGAAAAAATTAAAAATAACGGCAAATATTATGGAAAAAAATGATAGAAAAGCTTTGGTTTTCGGCTTCATATTCTAAAAAAGCGACCCAAAGATATAATGCTTCCAATAAAACCAATAATAACACTAATAATTAATAGAAAAAAAATAAATTGAGGCGAAAGAAAGATAATATCAAGAGAGGCAAATCCAATTCTAAGATCTACTCTGGTTATGACTGTTATATAAATTAAAAAGAGAATAATCAGGGCGATTGAGCCACCGTGAAACCCTTGAATT
>CAYTDY010000051.1:2206-11312 GCA_964436665.1 uncultured Desulfobacteraceae bacterium | reverse complement strand
GACATACACGTGCTCCTTGACTGGCAGGAGTAAAAAAAGACATCCCCATGCTCATTCACCAATTAATTTCAAAAGGCTAAAATGTTATAAATAATCTTTATCGAATAAAATTAGAGGGCGTTCCATTATTAAAAGACCGCCCTCTTTTCTTAATATAAATACTTTAAAAGACACCCATCAAGGATCGAGTATCTTCTGATGGGCCCACCTGGTCTCGAACCAGGGACCTACCGGTTATGAGCCGGTGGCTCTACCAGCTGAGCTATGGGCCCTCTTCTTATTAAATTATGGTAACTAAATTAAAATTAAGAAGTCAAGGGAAATAAAAACAGTTGAGGGGGATTTATTTCGGATTCTCAGTAAAACTCTCTAATAATTTTCTTCTCCTCGGGTGTCTTAATTTCCTCAAGGCTTTAGCCTCTATCTGCCTTATCCTCTCTCTTGTAACACTAAATTCTTTCCCAACCTCTTCCAGGGTATGATCAGCCTTTTCGCCTACACCAAATCTTTTTCTCAATACCTTTTCTTCTCTGGGTGTAAGTGTAGTCATCACTTTCCTTGTCTGCTCACTTAAGTCAAACTTTGTGACTGCCTCAACTGGGGACATTATCTTTTTATCCTCTATAAAATCTCCTAAATGACTATCTTCTTCTTCCCCAATGGGTGTTTCCAAAGAAATGGGCTCTTTGGCTATCTTTAAAACCTTTCGCACCTTTTCTAGGGGGAAGCCCATCTTTTCTGCGATCTCCTCCGGATTCGGCTCCCTGCCGTGCTCCTGAACAAGGCTCCGTGAGATCTTAATAAGCTTGTTAATTGTCTCTATCATATGAACCGGTATCCTTATAGTTCTTGCCTGGTCAGCAATAGCCCTTGTTATAGCCTGCCTTATCCACCAGGTAGCATATGTGCTGAATTTATATCCTCTTTGATATTCAAACTTGTCAACAGCTTTCATCAAGCCTATGTTCCCCTCCTGGATAAGATCAAGGAACTGAAGACCTCTATTTGTATATTTTTTTGCAATACTTACCACCAATCTAAGATTAGCCTTTATAAGCTCACTTTTAGCGGCCTTTGACTTCTTTAAACCAACATCTATTTCCTTACCGATTTTTCTCAGCTTCTTTAAGGACATAGTTGTCCTGTTCTCAATCTCATCAATATTATCCCTGGTTTCTCTTATCTTAGCAGTTAGAGATAAAATTTCTTCTTTTGATATATTCAAAGCCTTAAACCTCTTGCCACCTTTTTTGGTAGTTGATAATTTCTTCAGGCATTCATCCAAATATGATAAGGACCTCCCACCTGTCTTTAATAGACAATCAGTCAGTGTTTTTTCTAATTCTTCTGATTTGTTAAGAATCTCCTTAAATCTTTCACCCATCTTCTGAATATGCACTTTTTCCAGCTTAAACGACCTCATAATTTTGGAGATATCCCGTTGTTTCTTAGCAATGGCAGTATTTAATCTTTTTCTTCGAGCTGAATCACAATAATCCTTTAAATTCTGTCGAGAGGTGCATGTTTCATCATCCATGGACTTCATCTTGTTAATGAGACTGATCAAAAAATCCCTTCTCTGACCGATTTGATGAAAATTATATTCATCCTCTATATCATTGACTATGTCCCTCACCTTTAGTAATCCAGCCTCCAAATCTGCACCTAACTCTACCATATACTCTATACCTACACGACATTTAACTAGGGAATCTAATACTTGATTTTCGCCGGTTTCAATCCTCTTTGCTATCTTCACTTCCCCTTCCCTGCTCAACAAAGAAATAAGGCCCATTTCCCTCAAATACATCTTGACTGGATCATATGTCTTGGTAGCAAAATCATCCTCGAGTTTGGTAAATGAATTCCCCCCTTTTTTATCTTCTTCCTTTATTTCCCCAGGCTTTTTATGCTTTTCAATTTTTCCACTGGCAGGTTCAATTATCACCTTAATATTTAAATCTTCGAACATCTGCAAAAGATCATCAATCTCTTCTGATGATATTATGTCATCAGATAGATCTTCATTCAGCTCTTTGTAGGTAATATACCCCTTATCCTTGCCTATGTTAATTAATCTTCTTAGATTAATCTCATCACTATTTTTTGCCATCTATAATCTCCTTTATGCCCGATTAATTCCTTCTGCCATTTAAATCAAGATCTTGCTTTGCCTTTATTAGTTGATTTAGCATCTCCATATTACCTTCGGCTGATGCCTTTTTGATAGATTGAGAGATTTTTATCCTGGCTATCTTTTTTTCAAATTCACCAACTGCTTGGTTAACCGATTCCTTAGAATAGAAAGGTTTAGACATTAACATAACTCTCATTTGTTTTTTTGCTTCAGGTGTATCAAGAAATTCCTCAATCCTATCAAGGTTTTCGATAGAGGGAGATTTTTCCATCAAGACCTTGATAATTTTAATAATCTCGGGATCAGAAATAATCAATTCCCATTCTTGATCCCTTAAAGTATCAATTTCTTCAGGATAGTGGACCAAAAGGTTGAGAAATTGCAGATCAGAACCATATTTCCTTGGGTCTTGACCTGAAAAAAATTTGTTTTTAATCTGAGAGGTATCTCTCCTTTCTGACCTTTTAGCCTCCCAATGTCTTAATTCTTCCCAAACTAAAGCCTCATTTATACCTGTCTTCTCTGAAAACCTGTGCGCATATAAAAATCTGGTAGCTCCCTGTTCTAGGTCCATAAATATAGGCAAGACCTCACTCAATACCTTAATCTTTCCATCAACTCCGTTGTCCATATTGGCCAATGCCTGATCCATGTAGAAATCAAAAATAGGTATTGCTTTTTTTAAAAGTTTTTCAAAGCTATCTAAACCATACCTGTTTACGAAACTATCCGGGTCTTCACCTTGAGGAAGAACAAGAACTTTTGCGGAAATGCCTTCATTCAAAAATAAAGGGAAACTTTTCAATGCAGCCTCTCTTCCTGCATCATCAGGGTCAAATAAAACTACCACATCTTTTGTATATCCTTTTAATTTCCTTATCTGATCATTCGTGAGCGCGGTCCCTAAGCTGGCAACTACATTTGAAATCCCATTCTGCCTAAGAACCAACATATCCATATATCCCTCTACAATTATTCCCAGGCTCCTTTCCCTAATATTTTTAAATGCAGAATCAACTCCATATAAGGAATTGCCTTTATGATATATTGGTGTTTCTGGTGAATTTATATATTTTGGAAGGGAATCATCCAAAACCCTGCCCCCAAAACCAATAATGTTATGATTGAGATCAAAGATAGGAAATATTATCCTGCTCCTAAAACGATCATAATAGCCTCCATCTTTTTTAGGAATGAGAAGCCCGGCCTTTGCTCCCATATCCAGAGAAATATTTTCCGATCTAAGAAAATTGAGCAATCCATCCCATTTTTTACTTGAATATCCAAGCCTGAATGTAGAAATCGTTTCTTCAGATAGATGCCTTCTAGAAAAATATTCTCTTCCGGGCTTGCCATCGGTACTTTTTAGCAAAATATTTTGAAAATAGCTGCCTGCCAGGTCATTTATCTTAAATAGAAGCTCTTTTAGTTCAGCCTTCTTTCTTTCAGCGGGTAGATCTCTATGTCGAGGTAAAGGAATATTATAGCGTTCAGCCAGATCCTTGAGAGACTGGGGAAAAGAAAGGTTGTGATATTCCATCCAAAATGTAAAAACATCACCACCTCTTCCGCACCCAAAGCAATGATATATCATCTTGTCCTGGTTAACAGTAAAAGAAGGTGATCTTTCAGAATGAAAAGGGCAAAGGCCGGTATAATTCTGCCCCCTTTTTTTCAGCTGGACATACTGACCGATGACCTCAACAATATCTGCTGCCTTCTTTACCTCTTCTTTTGCATCTGATAAATCTGCCATTCGTTATTCGTCGCTTGCTGTTTATGTTTTTTTCTTACTTACTAATGACAAATGCCCAGTGCCAAATGACAAAAGATTAAAGTTCAACTAAAGTTGTGCCATCACCACTGGCCTCTTTACCCGCAGGGTTAAAATCCTTTACATAAAAATTTTCCTTTAAATGCTCTCTGACAGCCTTTTTTAATGTCCCTGAACCAACACCATGAATTATCTTTAGTTTTGTATATCCATGAACCAAGGCCTGATCTATCATCCTGTCCACGAGAGGAAGTGCGTCAGAAACAGTATAACCAATAAGATTTAACTCTTTTTTATCCAGAGGTGAGCTGGATACAGACCATTGTTTTTCACCTTTTGTATCTTCTCCATGCGGAGAAGGTGTCTTTGATTCCGGAATCAACTCAGATGAATCAACTGTAAGTTTAACATTTCCTATTATAATCTGTGCCTTTGAGGAACTTTCATCCAAGCCAACAACATAACCACTCTTTCTTGTCTTCTTGTGAAAAACTGCTTGACCAATATCAAACGAAACATGACTGCTTGCACTTTTTGAATTCTTCAGCCCTTCTATAGTATCCATTAGAACCTTTTTTGCCCGTGTATATCTTTGGGTAGCCTCAAACTGTCCAGTCGGCCCTTTTTCTTTTAGGTATGCTATGGCTTCGCTAAACTCCCTTTTTGCCTCTGTCAAGAGCCTCTGTGCTTCATGATCTTTTTTAATCAGCATCTCATTTAGTTGCTCATCTAACCTTTCTTTTTCTTCATCTATCATTTCCTTGGATAGCTCATATTCTTGCCTGGCGAGTGTAACAGCCTCCTTTTCTGCCTTTACCTCCTCTATCATCTTGGCAAGATCTTCCAATACCAAATCAGACCTTCCCCTGTCCTTGCCAAGATATTTAGCAGCCTTATCAATAATCTCACCTTTTATCCCTAAATCCCGAGCTATCTCGATGGCATGACTTACCCCCGGCATACCGGTCATCAATCTAAATGTCGGCCTGCCATTCTCGTAATCAAACTCTACAGATGCATTTTGGGCCTTTTTGTTAATCAGGCCGTACCTTTTTAATTTTTGATAGTGTGTAGAGATTGCACTCAGGGAACCATTCTCCGAGAGGTAATCCAGAACGGCCATGGCAAGCGATGTACCCTCATCCGGATCGGTACCAGTCCCAAGCTCATCCAGAATTACCATAGAATTTTCACCTGTCTGATCCAAAATCTCTTTTAAATGTGCTATACGGGCAGAGAATGTGCTTAATCCGGCTGATATATCTTGATCATCGCCAATATCAGCCAGTATGTTATCAAAAACGCCCAGCATGCTTCCCTCTTTAGCTGGAATATGCATGCCGGCCTGAGACATAAGGGATAATAGACCAATTGTTTTTAATGCTACGGTCTTCCCTCCCCTGTTAGGGCCTGAAATTATAAGGATACTTTTTTCTGCGTCTATTTTAATCTCTATAGGCACTACCTCTTCTGCATTTCCTGTTCTATTCCCTTCGCCTGATTCAAGATAAAGGGAAAGGAGTATAGGGTTCAGAGCATCCAAAAGATAAATAATCTTTTCTGAGGCAAGGATAGGGCTTACTCCTTTTATAGCCTTACTAAATTCTGCCCTGGCAAAAAGTCCATCAATCCTTCCCATAATCTCTAAGCAGGTAAGGAGGGAGGAAGAAAAATCAGATACACGATTTGTAAGCCTTTTTAAGATCTTTTTCTCCTCCTCCTTTTCCCTGTCCGTCAATTCAACTAAATGGTTGTTTTCCTCAACCTCTGTTAATGGTTCCATAAAGCATGTGGAGTGGGTACTGGAATAACCATGGACAATCCCTTCAATGTAATTTTTTCTGTCAGTTTTTATAGAAACAACATAACGCCCATCTCTCACGGATATAAGGTTATCATCTTTAAATTCAAGCCTGCTTAAAATATCATTCAGCTTTTTCTCTATTACTCTTCTTAAGGCTACCCTCTGGGATCTCAGAGAAGAAAGCAAAGGACTTGCAGAATCTGATATACCTCCATCCTCAGTTATTGACCTTCCAATCTCTTTTGAGAGATCATAACATGCAGGAATATTATCAATTATATCTTTCAAGGAAGGATATAAATCTTTTACCTCATATATCCAATTCTTTGCCTGATGAGATATTTTTATTAGATTATGAATAGATAAAAGTTCTTTTGGTTCAAGGTAAGCCCCTTTTTTACCAGATTTTAGTAATACTGTTCTAAGATCAATCAGGCTCGATAAAGGAACAAAACCTTTAGTAAGCAGAAGCTCCTTCATCTCTGAAACAAGCCTCTGTTCATCATTAATAGAGCCCAGTTTTTTTAACGGCCTGAGTGATAGACAGTCTGAACGACCTAAGGGAGAAGCAGCGTAATTTGATAAGATATCAAGTAGCCGGTAGTATTCGAGTACCCTAAGTGAATGTTCTATCATCTGGGTTTTATAAGCCAAGGCTTATTAAAAGGATTACTACCTTTTTAATTTAACTCAATAATTCCCTTGTTAACCTATTAACTTCACGGCCATCAGCCCTCCCTGCCAATTTGGGCATTACAGACTTCATAACCCTGCCCAAGTCTTTTGGACTACTGGCCGAGAGTTCCTCGATCACCTGAGTTAATATTTCTTTAATTTCTTCGGTTGATAACTGGGGGGGCAAATAGCCGGATAAAATTATTATCTCCGCCTCCTCTTTCTCTACAAGATCTTGACGTAAACCCTGACCGAATTTCTCTATTGCCTCCTTCCCCTTCTTTATCTCTGATGATATTACTGCCAAAATCTGATCCTCATTAAGTTCCTGACCCAATTCAACCTGCTTATTCTTGATAGCAGACTTTAGTACTCTTAAAACTGAGAGTTTTCCCTTATCCTGCTCTTTAAGTGCCTTTTTAAAATCAATAATAATATTATCATATAAGCTCATTCGGATGTTCCTTTTAAAAGTAAAATTTTAATTTAAGACTATATATTAAAATGTCAATAAGGTTAGCATACATTTTTTTAATGAATTCGTTTAGTTAGCATATAAACAGATATCTGTAGCCTAAGCGATTGTGTTGTACCCCTAATTTCAAACATTTTCCATCTTGCCTTTACCATTATGGCTGTTAAGGTATGTATTTTGTGTAAAAGGGATATCTTATGTAACTAATATTGTATCAATTCCCATTACTTGTTTTGAAAGTTTTCATACAATCGCCTGAATATATCGAGAAATTCTGATGGATTAAGTATTTTTAATTTTAAGTTTATATGTTTCTTCAGCTCTGAAAAGTCTTTCTTATCACCAGTAATCAAAAAGTCTGCCTTACCTTTAATGGCTGACACAAGAATTGGTACGTCCTTATCAGAAGTATACCCTAAGTAGGTTTCTATTTCTTTCTTTGAAGGGAGCGGAATGATTTCAAGATCTAGATTGGGGAGATATTTCTGATATAAAGGAAAAGTATTAGGCATTTTTCGCTTTAAATTTCGTTCAATCTCAATAATATTATATTTACCTGTAGCTCCAACAATAAAAGGAAGATCAAGGCATAAAATGTCAAGGATAATACGAGGGCTTCCCTTATCGGAAAAAATGCCAGATATAATTACATTTGAGTCAAGAAAGATTTTAACTGGCCTTTTAGCCATACGTTTCTTCGTAAAGTAATCTTCTTTCCTCTTTGATACCTTCTAATATCTCTTCAACAGAGAGGTCTGAGTCTTTGAGCATCATTTTTATCTGTCTTCGCGCTTCGTCTAACGTTAACTGTCTTGGAGTAATAATCACGGAGTCTCCAACTGGGATAATGGATACTGCCTGACCTTCTTCTAACTGGCCTTTATCCCTTATCTTCTTTGGAATAGTCAGCTGACCTCGGGCTTTTATTTCAGTTATAATCGGCCTCAAATCTTCCATTTATGCCTCCAAAGCTTTATGGTTATTTTCAATTTTCAGAATTCAGAATATCATATATCAGAATATTTGGCAATAAATATTCCAGTTATTTCTTTAGTTCTTTAATTCTAATAACTTCCTTTTTTTACTATCTCAATGGCTTTCTCTATTTTAATTAATCCATCATAAAGTGCCCTTCCTATTATTATGCCACTTACGCCATCATCTTCTAATTGTAAAATATCTTCTATGTCACCAAGTGCTGATATTCCTCCTGCTGCTATAACTGGTATATCTATACTCTTTGCAAATTTCCTTATGGCATCTATGTTTGGGCCTTTCTTCATCCCATCCCTTTTTATATCTGTATAAATAATAGAGTTGATTCCCATATCTTCAAATCTCTTTGCCAGATCCATAGATATTATACGGGTAGACTCTGTCCAGCCTTCAACAGATATATAATTATCCTTTGAATCAATAGCTATTATGATGTGGCCCGTATACCTTTTGCATGCCTCCTCCACCAATTTTGGGCTTTTATATGCAATTGTACCTATAATAATTTGATCAATACCAAGATCAATATACTCTCCTATTGTATCTAAATCTCGAATACCTCCACCTAATTGCACCGGGATTGAAACCCTATCTACAATTTTCTTTATAGCTTTTTTATTAAAAGGCTTTCCATAAACAGCTCCCTCCAGATCAATAAGATGCAATCTCTTTGCGCCTTTCTTTTCCCATTGAAGGGCCATCTCTTCTGGGTGATCAGAGAATATGGTCTCCCTGTTCATTAAACCCTGCTCTAACCTTACGCATTTGCCTCCCTTAATGTCTACTGCCGGGATAATGATCAACTGCAATTACCTCCTGATTTGAAACTTGAAACTTGAAACTCGCGACACAATTATATAACTTCAAATAGAATCAACCTTCCTGTGTCAGGGTGGCTCCAATTTCCAACCCTGATAAAATCTTTTGAATTCTGGTTTTTGATAAAATAAAAACTTTCTTTCGGCCAATGTTTCTCTTCCCAGAGAAAATACCTTATTCCCCTTCTTTTCAGGTTCTGGATAAATTCCCCATAGTTTTTCCCTATTAAATTCTCAAGATCGTAATTTTTCTCAGGGCACGGAGCACCTTTATAATCTACATTGGCATAAAAAGAAACCCAGCTAACGGAATTCTCAGATGTTGCTATTTTTATCTCTTTCTCATTTCCTTCCCTATTGGCAATAAGCTCCCCAATATTTTTAAAAACGAGTTTATCGGTCTCCCTGGGCTTTAGGTTCTTTGGCA
>CAYTDY010000051.1:0-2196 GCA_964436665.1 uncultured Desulfobacteraceae bacterium | reverse complement strand
AGCCAATATAAGCAGGCATACAATTGAAAGGGCAACAAATTCTTTAAGATTAAATCTTGATTTAAAAAAATGAACTATCTTTTCTATTCCCAAACCTATAAAGATAAATGAAGTCAACAAAAACAGCATTACATATCTTGTGGACATTGTATGGGATCTTAATACATACATATACAATATGATGAGGGCCCCAATAGCAATAAATGCAAAATAAAGTATGCGTTTGTCCTTTTTAACCTTTTCTCGAATCCCTACCAATCCAATAAAAAATACAAGAAAAAATGGATAAAAAAAGGCTTCCACCATGCTAGTAAGAAGGATTCCGAGGGCAATAAACCAGGTCAATTGTCTCACCCATTCTAAATAACATGGCGGAATACTGCCTAAAGGCTGATCTTTTAATTCTACCAAACCTTCTCTGAGGGCCTCGTATCCAGTAATAGGAGATGAAAGAAAGGACAACATGTTTCCATATCTGAATATATTTAAATTAGACACATCAATTATCAACCCGGAGATGGCAACGAACATTAGACTAACAACCGGTACAGAAAAAACTAAAAGTCTTTCAAATTTTCCCTCTTCTTTTACTGCCAGCATATAAAAACAGGATGCAATTATAAATAAAAAGGCCTCAACCCTGGCCCAGGTAGCCATCAGAAAAGATAGGCTGCTTAAAAGGAGATAAAGATGGTTTTTTTTATCAAGTTGACTGATAAAAAGGTATAAACCGAGCAATGAAAAGAACCAGTATACAGGGCCTCTAACTACATCAGCACTTCGGTCAATAAAAACAGGTATGAGGGCAAAAATTAAAGTAACTAATAGGCTGATTTTATCATCAAAAAATCGTCTGGATAAAAAATAAAGCGGGATCAATGTAATAGTGCCAAAAAGAAGAGAAACTGATTTGGCAGCGATTACCCAATCTCCAAAGATTGCATAAGCACCTGTAATAAGAATGGAATAATTTGACAAAGAACTCAAGCCACAGGAAGTAATAGAATCATTCAAACCATAATAAAGAGCCCTTGCTTGATGGATATACAGTCCCCCATCATGATTAATGATAGAGGTATATTGAAAGCAAAATAACCTTATAATAAAGCCCAGGCCAATTATAAGAATAACAACTTTTTTCATTCTCTATTGTGTCCCCAAAAAATAGTCAGCCCTAAAACCTTACCTAATCAAATCCCATAAAGACGTTAAGCTTTGCATAACTCATATTTTCTTAACGAGGATGGACTTTTTTAGGGTGACAAAAATTGTCAGGTTTTGCAAAGGTCTCCAAAGGTAGTATTGGAAGAAGGTAAAGGTGGAAATAATATGGCAAGCAACAAATACTTAAATATTATTCTTTTGTTCAGGGCTTAGAAGCTTTATATGCAGGAACTAACTCTTTTAAAAGCGAGAAAACCTGTCTTTTATCCTTATCTTCTCTGGCCAGAGAGATCAACAAATCTATTTTATCCAGATACTCCTTATCAATCTTTCCTTTAATTCTTGCCGAATAGATCTTCTTATGGATTGTAGCTGTTGTTCCCTCCTCTGCTGTAAGCAGTTCTTCAAAAAGCTTCTCCCCTGGTCTTTTCCCGGATATAACAATGGGGATATCTTTATCCGGCTCCAGCCCTGAAAGCCTGATCAACTCCTCTGCAACCTGATAGATAGAGACAGGATCTCCCATATCCAGAACAAAAACATCACCACCCTTGCCCATAGCCCCAGCCTGCATTAACAGTTGAACAGCCTCTGGTACGGTCATGAAATACCGCTTCATCTCATAATCAGTTATGGTGATCGGGTCACCCTTTTTTATCTTCTCCTGAAAGATAGGTATTACACTTCCTCTACTTCCAAGGACATTACCAAACCGAACGGAAATAAATGTGGTCCTGTTATTAGTTAATCCCAGAATCAAATTTTCAGCCACCCTTTTTGTTGCTCCCATGATACTGGTAGGATTAACTGCCTTATCTGTAGAGATAAAGATAAACCTTTTTACTCCAGATTCAGATGAAATCTCTGCTAAAACTTTTGTACCGTAAATGTTATTTACTATCGCCTCCCTTGGATTTGCCTCCATCAAGGGAACATGCTTATACGCTGCTGCATGAAAGACAGTATCAATAGTGATTTCTCTAAAAATTCTTTTAATCTTATCTTCATCCCGTATATCCCCAACAATGGATA